>CALBFP010000102.1 GCA_937894115.1 uncultured euryarchaeote | reverse complement strand
CGTTCACCTGAAGTCGGCGATGCAATGACGTTGACCATTGAGGTCGTTAATACCGGTTCAAAGGCGGGTGAAGCGACTCTCCGAATCCAATCCGTTCGAGACGGTGGCATTCCTGTAACGGAGGAGACCGTTACGTCACCTGTAATCGGGATTGATGGCGAGGTTGATGTTGAAGTTTCCTTGGAACCCTTCGTTGGGACAACGACCGGCATGTATTACATGATTTTCGACGACGTGACCGGTGATTTGTTGTACAACGGTTCCTTCAGTGGAGATCGTTTCAACGTCAAACTTGCAAGTGAAAGCGACGACTCTGGAACCTTGATGTTGATCATCGTCATCCTCATCGGTTTGATTTTGGTTATGGGAGTCGTTGGTGTTGTCATCATGCGTCGCGGTAAGAATGATGCGGACGATTACGTCTACGAAGATGAAGAAGAATCGAAGACCTATGCCTCCTTGCCTTCCGAAACCAACGAACCCGCCACCCCCCCTGCGAACGTAAGTCCAGAGATGGCCGAAGCGATGCAGCGATTCCCACAATGGTCACAAGCTGAAATTCAGGGCTATTTCGACCAAGGATGGGACGTCAACACCTTGCAGGACTGGCTCGACAGCCAGTGATGGATGTGACCGCTTGAGCGTGGACTTGTCGTGGGACGACATTGTGTGGAAGGACCCTGACGGCGGTCAGATTATTCTTCATGGTGTTTTACCTACAACCGTCCATCCTCAAGCGTTGCGTCCTCGCGTCGAATGGCATGCTCTTGCCTTACTCGAAGGACCTGAAATTGAGGATGTGTGGCACTTAGAAGAAGAGTCGGAAAAAGAATCCCCTGGCATCAACCTTGCTTCAGCCATTCTCGGAGGCGGTCTGGATTCTGCAATGATCGAAGATTTAACCCAACTCACTGAAATACAAACGGGCCGTTTTCCAGACCCCGAACCTCGACGTTTGCATCGACTTGCGCGCCGTCATCAACGTCCCGTTTATTGCATTGAACCAACGCTGGATGATGAGGATTGGGAACTTCAGAGAACGAAGGAGGCGAAGGTATCGACCCACTGGCGCAAGCTACTGTCGATGGTTCGAATTGGGAAAAAATGGAAGAAGGCTGTCAAAGTTCGGATTTTTGATGCGGTCCCTCCTCCAAAAAACGTCCCCAAAGATATGGCTACAGCATCGGTTTTAACTGCAGCATGGTGGGATTTAACAGAATCTCGAATCACACCGGAGTTGTCTCAAGCACGGGACAAACGCTTTGCTCAACGATTGCGTGGCGCTCTTGCCATCGAGCGCTCGAAGCATGGTGATGATGCAACCGTTCTTCTCCCTATGGTTCAAACATGGCGTCCATCCGTTCTCGCAATGCTCGACACAGTGCCCAAACCTGAGGAGATTATTTCATCCACAGGGTTCTCGGAGGAACAGGAGGAGGAGTGATGAGCGGAAACATCGACGTTACCGTTGAGAACCAGTTGGTTCGTTTTGTCGCACCTCAGCCTATCGATGGAAACGCAGTTGTTGAACAACTCGATGGACAGCGTGCTGGAAAAATGGTCATCAAAGCATTGCAAAGGCCACGGGCGACCCTTGTCATCGATCCGGAAGGCCGCATAACCGTCCACGGAACCCACCGGATAGAAGCAGCTCGCGACGCTGCAAAAGAACTTCTTCTTCGTCTTGGCATGGCAGATACCGGTTTGAAAACCGAACTGGGCCCAATTATTGCATCTTTTCATTTTAACACCCCCATGAAGGTAGAATCCATCCTTGGTCAACTGGGAGCAGGCGAGGGTCACTACGATGAACGACTCGATTGCGGAATAGTAACGGACAAACGTCATGATTTGGTACTGCACATATGGGGTAATGGACGCTGTATTGTAACCGAAGGCCGCCATCCGAAAATGGTTGCAATGGCAGCAGTTTATTGGCAATCAAAATTCAAGGAACTCGGAATTGCAAACTTTTGAGGTTTCAACATGGTCGATGCACATCGCCTTTGGAAAGGACCGATTCTCGACAATCATTTTCACCTCAACAGAAAGGGCCGGTTTCTGGATGCAGCAAAGGATTTCAAAAACGCAGGAGGTACACATCTCGCGCTCATCCATTGTCCAGATTTTTCTTCACCTCCAATAACGCTTGCAAGCCACCGAGAAGCCTATGCCGATACCGTTGCTATTGCAGAAAAGGTACGTGCCGTACATGATGTTCATGTTCGAGTAGTACTCGGACCTCACCCCGCAGCATTCGCTCATCAAATCATCAATTGGATGGAATCCGATGGTGAGAAAGGAATCGAACGAGCCTGTGAAAATTATCGGGACAGCATCGATGCAGCCCTTGAATTCATCAAGGAGGGTCAAGCCCATGCCATTGGTGAAGTTGGTCGTCCGCATTGGAAGGTCTCGGAGGAGGTATGGGACCTTTCCAACTCATTACTGGAAGAGACCATGACGTTGGCTGCGCGCGAAGGTATTCCTTTGCAACTCCATGTCGAGGGTGAATTGGAATCAACGTACAGCGATTTGTCCGCAATGGCGGCCCGGGCAAATCTTCCAACCCGTCGATTGATCCGTCATTACTCGCCTCCACAGATTGACGAATCGGTTACGCAGGGTTTAACCTCCAGTGTTTTGGTTGGGAAAGGAGCGCTTGAACCACTTCTGGCAAGTTATGAACAAAATCAGACCGGCTTTATGCTCGAGACCGATTATATGGACGACCCACGCCGTCCTGGTGCCGTTTTAGGTCCCAAGACGGTTCCCAAACGAACGCAACAATTGATTGAGGCAGGAATGGACGAGGAAGTTTTGTGGAAATGTCATGTTGATGTACCCAACGCATTGTATGGCGAACCGGAATAATGGGTTTTTTTGTACATTATCCATCCATCACATTCATCAAATCCTTTGTTGTCGATAGGACATGGCAGGCAGAGATAGGGCGTTCGCTGCGGTGCTTGTAGCACTACTTTTCATGGCCGCTCTTCCACCATCAACATCCGCTCAAGGGGCTCCTGGAAGCATTTCTTTAGAATGTGGTGACGATCCTAGAATCAATGTTAAGCCCGGCGAATACCAAGACGAGGTTGTCATTTGCACTGTAACCAACGATGGGGCAATTGTCGCAGAAAACATCGACATAACAGAGGAATGGGACGGCGTCTATGTTACGATGGTGATTTCAGAGGATTCATTCGCACTTGATGCAGGAGAATCCGCTGATTTTACTGTTACATTTTCTGCCGATGAACGATTGGACTCTGAGTACAAATACGATTTCACAATTACTGCAACGGTCACAGCATGGGGGCCTATTCCTGTGGAAGGAACCCCACTCTCCCAGGTTGCAAATCACTCTGGAGAGGTTTCTATTATGGAATATGGGATGGTCACACTCGACATGCCCGACACCTCCTCGAGGAACATGGTCGCAAGTCAGGAGATTTCAATCACTTTCCAAGTCGAAAACGACGGCAATGCAGTCGATGATATCGACGTTCGTATAACCAATGCAAACGAACTCGAGCAACTCGGATTCGTCATTCAGAGTGGTGATTTCTTACGCGCATCAGGGGTTCAGGTCGGCGGTGTCTCCGATCAACTAGAATTTGTTATTCGAGCACCGAGCGAGGCGAGCGCTGAGATAAGAAATCAGATTGTAATCGAAGCCACAAGTTCACTCGATGATTCGAACGACATCAAGGACTTTGATCTCATTGTCGAAGCGGAAAAAGAATCCGGTAGTCTCGGTGCAGGTCTTTCCGAAGTCAGCACTGACGACCTCGCCTTGTATGGGGCGATTGGTGGCGGAGTACTGCTGGTCATCTTTTTGCTGGTGATTATCGGTCGAGTGTCCAAACGCTCCTCTCGAGGCAAGATTACAACGGAACCTCCAAGCACGCCTCCGATCGAAATTGAAGACGAGGACGACCTTGATTTCGACCTCGATTTTGATGACGATGACTTCATTGCTGATGACCTCGATTCAATGTTGGACGATTTGTGACGCTGTCCGCTGATTTTGAAACATCTCGGAAGTCCTTCTTTTGTGACGAAAGAAGGGGAATACTCAAAGACGTACTGTGTTCGGTAACACCTGCGAATCGAGGGATGCGGATGCTAGGTCTAAAAGGAAAAACGGCGGTCGTGTTTGGAGTTGCAAGCGAAGATTCGATTGCGTGGGCCATTTGTCAACAGTTGGCTCAAGCAGGTGCAAACCTGTACCTGGGTTATCAAAAACGTTTCATGTCAAGGGTATTCCAACTCAAAGACAAGTTATCAGCAATCAAGGGATTTTATCCATTGGATGTAGCCCAAGATGATACGACGCGAGAATTCTTTGAAGAATTTTCAAAAGAAAATCCTGGTGTACAAATCGATGTGCTTGTCCATGCAATCGGATTCGCACCTCGTAGTTGTTTTGACCGACCCATTCTCTTTGTCGAAGATGCTGACATCAATACAGCGATGACCATTTCGGCAAACTCTTTGCAACGCTGTCTCAAGTTTGCGATGCCGTACCTGAGCCAGGGTTCTTCGACGATTACCCTTACTTATGCTGCATCCACGCGATTTGTTCCTTCTTACGGTATCATGTCCATGGCGAAAGCTGCCCTCGAATGCTGGACTCGGGAACTTGCTTGCCATTTGGGCCCACACGGTCATCGCGTCAACAGCATTTCGTCAGGACCGATTCGCACGATTGCAGCTCAAGGAATCCCAGGATTTGATCGGATTCTTGACCATGTTGAGGCCAATGCGCCACTCAGGCGCAATGTGGATCAGTCCGATGTTGCAGGCACTACGTTGTGGCTCGCTAGTCCACTCTCAGCAGGTGTTACAGGACAATGCATTCACGTTGATGCAGGCTATTCAATCACCATGGTGCCGCAGAGCATAATGGATGCATGAGGTGAAATGATGACCATCACGACGGATGACGGCAAACCCTGCGAAGGACTTGAACAAGGTCCGTTTGAACCGATTGCTGTGATTGGTCTTGCAGCGATGATGCCCGATGCAAACGATGCACCGTCTTTTTGGCAAAACATCATCGATTCGTACGTAAGCATCAAGGAAATTCGAGATGGACGGTGGCCAGGTCCAGTGGATCATTTTTGGAGAGAGGGTAAACCGGGCGATATTGAGCATGGATTCACGTATGCGAAAATTGGAGCGTTTGTTGAGGGGTACGAATTTGATTGGCGGCGCTGGCGGCAACCACCGGGTACCATCCCTCAAATCGATCCATGCCAACTTTGGGCGGTCTCAGTATCTGCCAAGGCTATTGAGCATGCAGGATACGGAGAGGACGGAAAGGAATTTCCGCGTGCGCGGGCAGGTGTTGTCTTTGCGAATGCACTCGGCGGTGAGAATCGAAACCTGTCAAACATTCGCGTATGGTCGAATCATACAGCAGAATTAGCTCGAGAACACGGCATGCCCGACTCTTCAAAAGATGCCTTTATCGATGCAATCACTGAACATGCGCCCAAGGTCGATGAGGATACAATGCCTGGAGAACTTGCAAACGTTGTCTCTGGACGCGTCGCAAATTTGTTGGATTTACAAGGTCCGAATCATGCCATGGATGCTGCCTGTGCTTCCTCTATGGCAGCAGTAATGGATGCATGTCGTTTGCTTCAAACGCGTCAAGCCGATGTTATGTTGGCCGGAGCAACAGATCGAACCATGGACCCTGCAACCTATGCAAAATTCAGTGCTATTGGCGCACTTTCACCAACCCATTCAACGCCGTTTGATGCCCGAGCCAATGGGTTCGTCATGGGCGAGGGTGCTGGAGTTATGGTTCTGAAACGTTTGAGCGATGCCATCGTCGATGATGACATCATACATGCCGTAATTCGAGGTATTGGAGGTTCGAGCGACGGCCGTGGAAAAGGGATTACTGCACCGAGCCAGCGTGGACAAATACAAGCGATTGCCCGTGCTTATCGTCAAGCGGGCTATCCTGCTTCAACTGTGGAATTGGTTGAAGCACATGGGACCTCAACCAAGGTTGGCGATGCTACCGAATTGTCAACACTGACTCGATTGTGGACCGATGTTTCCTCAGGAGATCATGTCGCCGTTGGTTCGATTAAATCTCAAATTGGGCATCTCAAAGCCGCTGCGGGAATTGCCGGCATCATCAAATCAGTCATGGCATTGCATCATCGGACCATCCCTCCTTCCGCAGGTTTTGAAACTCCCAATCCAACCGTTGATTGGCAAAACATCCCATTCTTTGTTCCAACATCTCCACTCGAGTGGCCAAAACCTGAGTCGCATCCACGACGAGCAGGCGTTTCAGCCTTCGGTTTCGGCGGCACCAACTTTCATATCGCTTTAGAAGGGTACGACCCATCCTATCATCGTCACATGGCACTGGATTGGCAGAATCGATGGAAAGCGTATTCGAAATCAGCGGGTGCATCAGCACCATCTATCCTTGACGCTTCGGCAAAACCCTCGCTAACGCATGCTGAATTGTTGGCGATTGAGGGAGGTGTGCTGCTTCTTTCGGGAGAATCGATCGATGCTGTTCAAGCAGCCCTTGAATCAATTGATTTTGACGGACCATTGTTTGATGACGATGCAAAAGGCCTTCGTCTATCGATGGCGCTTCAGTCAGCAAGCGAATCTTTCGATGTCAACCACCCTTGTCGATTGGCTTTAATTGCAACATCTTGGGCCGAATTTGAGAAGCGCAAATCGCTGGCAATTTCATCGCTTGGTGATTCAGAAAAATGGGGCTTTCTACAAGCACAAGGCATCCTTGTGAGCGACCAACCTTCCATGCCTGCGGAGACCAAAGTTGCCCACATGTATCCGGGCCAAGGATCTCAATACGTGGGAATGACTCTCGATCTTCATCAAAGGTACACTCCAGTCCAAAACGTGTGGAAGGCATCGGATTCGACAATGGTTGAGGTTTTGGATGGCGAGACGCTCTCTTCATTCGTATTACGAAACGGTTTGGGCGATGAGGAACAGAAAGCGGCCGAGCACAAACTCAAGCAAACCGAATACACTCAACCGGCCATGCTCACCGCTGATTTGGCCATTGAACATGCACTCAATGCTTACGGTCACAAACCCGACATGGTTGCTGGCCATTCTTTGGGAGAGTATGCCGCATTGATGGCATCGGGCATATTGAACATGGACGGGGCACTTCGGGCCGCTGCAGCACGTGGAACCGAAATGGGTTCAGTAGAAATCGGTGACAAAGGCCTCATGGCAAGCGTAACCGCTCCATACGAAGATGTGGAAAGGATTCTCGATGAAGCGGAAGGATATGTGATTGCAGCGAACAAAAACTCACCAAAGATGACCGTTATTGCAGGAGCAACCGATGCTGTGACG
>CALBFP010000101.1 GCA_937894115.1 uncultured euryarchaeote | reverse complement strand
GCGTCGAAGGTGCGGATCTTTCGGTCGACGTGCCGATGAGCAACATCACCTTCCAGTACAACGCCAGTGCGGCAAGCGGTTCAGGCAGTGGTACTTCTCAAGCGAGTTTCGTCAACAACATCGGACTGAGAAGCACATCGGGTTCAGCCACCCAATCGACCAATGGGGCAGCCATCACGCCGATTGAGTTCTCTCTCGAATGGGACAATTTCACCATGCCCAGCAGCCTGAGCTCCAATGAAAAGGCGATTTTCCCGTTCGATCATTCGGTCAACGACACAACGTCCACTCCTGTGGAAAACTCAACTTTGTCTGCCTCGAACCTGACCTACGACCGATACGGTCGAGAAATGCACGCCTTGGAGGAGGTGGTCAATTACGATCATAATCGGAGTGAACTGGCCATCAGTTCAAACACCATTTCGTTGTCCTTTTGGATCAAACCAACCAATGTCGGAACATTACAGTCGATTATCAACGCTCACCCCCAATTTCACCTCAGGATGAACGAAGACGGGTCGCTCAACCTCAGAATTCGTCAAACCTTTACAGGGGTTTGGAATGACCATTATTCGAGCACACAACTCGAGAATAATACGTGGTATCACATTGGCGTGTCCGCAACTCGCAACAGCGGTTACGTGGTGAATTTCTATGTGAATGGGTCGTTGGACGTTCAACGAACAACCAGCGCTTCCCAAGATTTTACATCAGTCACCCCGACATTTACGCTCAACGGTTTGTCGGTCCCGAGTACCACGGTCAATCCATTTGATGGCATTCTGGATGACTTGTATCTGTACGATGCAGTCCTCTCTGCATCTGATTTCTCCACGCTGATGGACGTTGGTGAAATCACCTGGGATGTTTCACCCAGCCTCCCTGCAGGATTGTCGTTGGATACCTTCACAGGGACGATCACTGGAACGCCTTCGACCTCCCAAGGCGTAGGCCAATACACGGTGTATGCCAACTCTTCCTCCACATCCTATTCGCGAACCTTCAATCTGAGTTTGAATTCAGGCAGCATGGTCCCCGTCACCGGTGCAACCTGTACGGTTTCACCTGCACTGCCGACCGGCTTGAACATCGACAGCAGCACGTGCACCATCAGCGGTACACCAACGGTT
>CALBFP010000100.1 GCA_937894115.1 uncultured euryarchaeote | reverse complement strand
GCTGTTGGTCCACACTGGACAACACTATGATCAAAATATGTCAGGTGTTTTTTTTGAAGACCTCAATATGAAATTTCCTGATGTTCATCTAAATGTTGGGTCTGGGACTCATGCAACCCAAACTGCGCGAATTATGGTTGAATTTGAGAAAGTATGCAAAGAACATGATTTCGCAATGGTTGTTGTTGTTGGTGACGTTAATTCCACAATTGCATGCACTCTCGTAGCCAAGAAATTAGGTATTTTAGTCACGCATGTCGAGGCAGGCTTACGTTCATTTGACCGGGAAATGCCCGAGGAAATAAATCGAATTTTAACTGACAGTATTTCTGATCTTTTGCTAACGCCATCACTTGACGGAAATCAAAATCTGAAAAATGAAGGCGTTACAGAATCACGGATTGAATTTGTTGGTAATATTATGATTGATTCGCTTTATGATGCTCTCGAACGTGCTGAAAAATCAGATATTAATCCAGCGACCAATCTTGGGCTTGACCGTTACTGCGTTGTTACACTGCATCGTCCATCGAATGTGGATTACCGAGATAAGGCAACAAAAATTATTGATAGTCTTCTACAAATTTCTCGCAAAATTCCGATTGTTTTTCCAATGCACCCCCGAACAAAAATCAATTTGAGAAGGTTTGGAGTATTGGAGGATCTTGAAAAAGAACCCTCCATTTATGTCCTTGAACCGTTGGGCTATCTCGAGTTCGTGTCTCTAATGGGCGGTTCAAGTTTAGTAATCACCGATTCTGGTGGCCTTCAAGAGGAAACGACCTCTCTAGGAATTTCTTGTCTTACGTTGCGAGAAAATACAGAACGACCGATTACGATAACAGAGGGCACCAATCAACTCGTTACTGACCTATCAACGCTACAAGCCTCCATCGACGCTGAACTTGAAAAGCAACCCTCAATTAACCCGAAAAAGCCAAAATTCTGGGATGGTAAGACCGCTGAACGTATTGTGAATGCAATCATAGATTGTATCAAGCGGTGATGATTTTGTCTGCTCCAAGGGTCATGCATATTCTCGCAAACAGTGCGCCCGATCTAAACGGATATGCAATTCGTAGTCATGATTTGCTAGTCTCACTCAAAGATGCGAGGATATGCGATCCTCTAGTTCTTACCTCGCCGTATTATCCAGAGCGTGTATCAATGTGTGAAAATGCCTTCATTGATGGAATTGAATATCACCGTTCTGCTTCTCAGTCGAAAAATTTCTCTGAAAGCAAGCAAAGTGTAATGATTACACGAGAACGCAAATCCCATGTTTTTCAGCCAACCACTTACGTAGTAAATAAATTAAAATTTTTGATAAGGATACTCTGTTCTCCAATTTACAGTAAGCTCGTGTTGTTTGGAAGATTTTTGCGCGAGAAAAGATTGATGAAGAAATTTGAGAAAGAAATTACTTCGCACATTCAACTGCATGAACCATGCATTATCCATGCACACACCCCTTTCAGAGTTGGCCTTCCCGCACTCCGTGCTGCGAAGAAGCTAGGGATACCTTTTGTTTACGAGGTTCGAGGCATGTGGGAAGATTCTGCGGTTGCACAAGGGCGTTGGACAACGAAATCGATCCCGTATCGATACTATCGTCGACAAGAAAATAAAGTTATCAAAAACGCTGACGAGGTAATTGCTATCGGAGAGAATCTTGGCAAAGAATTGGTCAGAAGACAATTGAGGGATCGTGCTCCTTCAATCATTCCGAATGCAGTGGGCCGAGAATTTGCGTCTTATCCACTTAATTTCAACGCACGCCTCCCCGAAAACGTGAGTAATCTTGTTCGTCGTCTTCGACTGGAAGAATCGACAATTGTGATAGGCTACATCGGTAGTTTAAGAACGCTTGAGGGTGTTGATTTTACGGCTAAAGCAGTAGCTCTTTGTGCGAAAACTGGTCTTGATTTACGTTTTCTTGTATGTAGTTCTGAGGCAAATCAGAATGAATTGAAACAGCTTTGTTCGGATTTGGGAATTAGCGATAAATCGTTCATCGAAGGGCCTTACCCTCACGAAGAAATCGTTCATTATTACGATCTGATTGACATTTTTATCGTTAGTAGGCCTGACACAAATGTTACCCGCATCGTTCCCCCAATCAAACCACTAGAGGCAATGGTTCGGGCAAAGCCAACCATTGTTTCGAATCTCCCTGCACTTTGTGAAATTGTCGAAAATGGAGTCACTGGCGTGACCTTTCCTTCTGAGAATGTACAGTCCCTCGCTGCAGTAATAACCGATCTTTCATCATCCTCGCAAACACGAAAGAAATTGGGTCAAGCCGCTAGAGAGTACGTTTTAGAAAAAAGAACATGGCATGAAGTCGTTCATAACTATCAAGAGATATATCAGCGATATTCTTAACCAAAGGAGAATTAGTATACACAAATGGAGGTCAGATGATGGATGTATACTCTCGGCCGTCTTTCTTCCGTGGCCCATTCATATCGTTTCAATCAATTTTGAAGAACCGGAGTTTGCTTTCACTTATGGTTCGAAGGGATTTAAAGACAACTTACGGCGATTATTTTCTAGGTTATGCTTGGACGCTTCTTGAACCGATTTTCTTCACAATGGTGTTTTTCTTGGTGTTTGTAATATTACGAGGCAACCCAGATAAGCTATTGCCATTGAACATTATGTTGGGAATACTCATCTTCAGTGCCTTTTCTAAAACAGTATCCAAAGGCTCATCCCAACTCATACGCAATTCCTCTTTGATACAACAGGTATCATTCCCAAGAGAATTACTCGTGGCAAATGTGAGCGGATTCCAACTTGTGAGGCTTCTGTTGAGTCTTATTATCATCCCAATATACATGATATACATGGGAATTGCTTTTTCTTGGACATTTTTTATGTTGCCAATATCAATATTTGGAATTATTCTTCTAGCTCATGGCTTTTCTCTCATGTTGTGTATTATCGTTGTCTTTATTCGTGACATGAACATGGTTGTGGACATTGGTTTGCGAGCGTTGTTTTTTCTATCAGGAGTGTTTTATTCAGCGACTTACGTTCCAGCAGAATATCTCGATTATCATTTGATGAACCCTGTCGCAACATACATTGAGATTTGTCGAGGGGCTGTCCTTGGAGACCTATCAATAGTTACTCCATTTGTTATTCTTAGGGCAATTGGCATGACTCTACTTGTCTATGTTGTTGGGAGTTCCATATTCAACAGATATCAAAACCGGGCGGTGATCCACCTATGAATTCAGATGTTGCCCTTGAATTGATTGACGTTCATTTGACTTATCCAGTTACAAAAAGCTCTCCTAAATCAGTGAAGAAGCTCTTTACATTGTTCTCACGGCGAAAAGATGAAATTACCGCTACACTCAAAGACATC
>CALBFP010000099.1 GCA_937894115.1 uncultured euryarchaeote | reverse complement strand
TTCAGAACTTGTTCTACTCGCACTCAATTGTTCATGCATTGGACTTCTTCCAATCCTTCGCAAACCGAGTTGAAGTGCAAAGATTGGGAATGAAATCGGTAGAAACAGTAAACGCCACGGCTGTCGAACAGCTTTTGTCAAATGAAGACCGAGTTGAAACGAAACACTATTTCGAAGACGGCGTATTTCCCGTTCATTCCTCTCATTTCGGTTGACAATATGACGGTATGAAGAAGTTAGCGACTCTAAATCTGCTGACGATTTCTGAGTAGAACCGTCATCATCCATGCGAAACCGTTGCATGAATGCTTCTTGATGTTTGGCCATAAACGTACGAACGATACGTGACTTTCGTGGAATTTATTGTGTTTTCAGTTTTACTCGACTCGAAAATAAACAATTCCTGCCGTTGAATTGACAATCGAAGAATATGTGTAGTTTGATTCCCTAGATGAGATATGCCGAGAGTCCTTATTACTGGTGGATTGGGATTCATCGGCCTCGAATGTTGCAAGATTTTCGTTGAACGGGGTTGGAATGTGAATGTTCTTGATATTCGGGAAGCAGACTCGTCAGAGAGATTACGCTTCGAGAAAACCGGTGTGAACATATACCAAGGAGATATTCGTTCAAGGGAAGCAGTAAAACACGCAATTGATTCCTGCTCATACATAGTCAACTTGGCTGCACAGGTTTCCGTTCAAGAATCGATTCTTAACCCCGATGAAACAATTGACGTGAACGTCAATGGATTACAAAATGTAATTGATTGCGCTATCGAAGGAGAAATCTTGGGACTCGTTCATGCATCAAGTGCAGCTGTCTACGGGAATCCATTGCATTTGCCACTTGATGAGAATTCAGAGGTACGAACAATTTCTCCATACGCAGAATCAAAAGCGATCAATGAGGAACAGATACGAGATGCTCGTAACACCGGACTTAACGCTATGTCACTACGCTTTTTCAATGTCTATGGTCCAAGTCAGAGATCCGATTCTGCATACGCTTCTGTAATTCCAAACTTTATTCAAAAAATGCTTGGAGGTGAAGCACCAACGATCTACGGGGACGGTAAACAGACCAGGGATTTCGTGCACGTTAGTGATGTGGCCGATGTTGTTGTAGATTTGATTGTACGAGACATTGAGTTTGAATTCTCAGAGGCAAATGTTTCATGCAATTACCGACATTCAGTACTTGATATTGTGCAAATCATAAATGAGAACCTCGTCAAAATGGGTCGCATTGCAGAACCACTCACTCCACTTTTCACTACAGCAAGAGAAGGTGATGTTCTTCACTCCGTTGGAGACAACAGCAGAATTTCATCGGTCTTGGGACGAACCATCGACCATCGGTTTTCGCTGGGCATTACGAAAATGATTGAACATGAGATTTCATGCTCCAATCGGATATAAATTACTTGGAGACTTCTTATGCACATTGTTTGGATTACGCATCGAAAATTCGATGATTTCTGTGCCACGACTCCACTGGCATTATCGCATGGATTGATGCAAAAAGGGTTTGATTTGACAATCATAAATCCTGATCAGAACGGTCAGCATGATGCTTTTCCATGGCACCACATTTCCGTTCAACAATCACATAAAAGAGGATTGCAAGGATTGAGTTTCTCAAAGAATGTGAAAGAAATTCTTCGTTCGATAGCACCGAATTTTGAAGCCGCTATCGTTGATTGGCAGGTCGGCTACAAGGTCATCTCGATACTTTCCAATCTTGCCGTACCCGTCTATCTCATGGATCGTTCACCTCCTGCGGATCAAGGCATTTTAGCATCCTTGCAATGGAAAGTTTGGAAGAAATCATGGAAAACAGTATACGATGGCGTTGCAAAACATGGCTTTGTTGTATCACCGAAACATGCTGATTTTGTAGAACGTCAACTTGGAATTGAGTCCAACAACTTGGCCGTTGTACCTGCAGGAACCGTGGTCAATTCCATCAGTGAAAACCTAGTTAAAACCGATAATGAACCTTGGAAATTTGTCTACCACGGTCGATTGGATCGGCATCGAGGCATTCTCGAATTTATGGATACCGTCAAAGAGATGAATAAACAAGGAGTCGATTGTCAATTGACGCTTATCGGAGACGGGAACGTTACCAGCTCAGTCGAAAGAATGTGCAAATTGTTTCCAAGTCTGTTTCGATTCAAAGGACAAATGAACCATAACGAAATTCTCAAGGAATTGTCAAATCATCACATTGGTGTACTTCCAATGCCTAATCGGCGCGTCTGGGCGTTGGCAAGTCCATTAAAAAGAGGGGAATATCTCGCATCGGGATTGCTTGTAGTCGGAATCGACCATTCTGGACATCGATTTATTGATGGAAAAAAACCTTGGATGCATCTTTTTGAAGGGCCGGAAGCCGTTAATTCAATCGTAAAATTCGTTAATTCGATCGATTCAGAAGAGCTCACGATTTTAAGTTCTGAGGCGAAAACATATGCTGCTGAGTATCTTGGATGGGAGCACTCAATTCAAACATTGGCAGGGGTTCTTCAAGGTGATAACCATGAGTAAAATCGCATTGATTGTAACCAATGGGTGCTCTCCCGACCCACGTGTGGAACGTCATGCTCGATGGCTTGCTGAAGAAGGTCATGACGTGACCATCTATGCTTGGGACCGTGCGCATGAACTCGATCAGAAAACGATTCGTAATGGATACACGATTTTTCGCGTTCGAATTGGAAGAAGGGCAGCATCCTTCCCCATAACTGCAGTGAGGCAAAAACGGAAATTTCTCAATACATTAAAGGGTCAGTTTGATCTTGTTCTTTACAATGATTCAGATTCAATTGGAACGAAAAACATCAATGCAGCGTATAGGATGCTCGATTTACATGACATAGCACACGCATGGCCTGTCATGCAGAAATCCAATTTTGTGCGAAAATTCCTTTCAGCAAGAATGAAGAAACAACTGAGAAACAGTGTATCCTCCTTTGATGGTTTTTTCACGTCCTCTGCAGGACTAGCTACGTATTTTGAACAACACTTCTCGATCAAGTCAACTGTTGTGCTGAATTTGAGAAACTCGAATTCTTTGCCCTTGCCCAAGACGAAAAAAATCGGGTTTTTTGGCCGAATTCGAGATTATGATGCGATGGTGTTGCTCATCGAG
>CALBFP010000098.1 GCA_937894115.1 uncultured euryarchaeote | reverse complement strand
GATAAATTTAGAGGACAAACCTATCAATAAAATCAAACTGATTAAGGGTTGATGTAGGAAAATCATGACTCATTAGACTAATTATGACAGTGTTGATTAGAATAAGAAACAAAATAAATTGGTTAAACATGTTAGAATTACAAAAGGATTTGAGGGACTCTCTCGGCATGGATGGTTCTATGGAAGCACACTAAAAGTACTCACTGGAGTACAATTTATCACACTCAAAGCGTTCTTTCAGTTAACGGGTAATGCGCTCAAGAATGGTATTATGTATTAGTATAACTACAACAAGCCATGAAGAAGTATTGGCGTAGCAGGCAATCGATGATTGCAAGAATGCACACAATTAGAAAGCTTCCAAAAGAACTCAAGACAACAATTTTTCTCCGACCCGAGGAACATGTACTCCTCATTTCTAATGATGGTGTCCAATTATTCCCCGACAACCCTATCAACCTGAAATCCAAAGAAATCAGGAAGAATGCAACAGGAGTCATGTTTTTCTCTACAAACATTTTCCCTATTATAAATCAGATATCATACAGGATCGCCGGGGATTCAGAAGAAAAAATTGCAGAATTGAATTATGACATCGCCGTTTCAAAATCATCGTCATATTTACTACGGGAAGGATTAATCTCCAATTATAAAAATATGAATGAAATCGATTCGCTGTCACTCGCAGAGGTAATTCAATCAAAGCTAATGTTGCAAAAAAGTGATTTTTTTGAGCGACTCAGCATCGAAGAATTGAGAGATGCGACGAATAAGGAGAGGATAGAGAGGAAAATATCCAGTGAATTAAAAACCATCTTAGCTGCATTTGGAATCGATTTAATCACTCTCCCATCACTTACTTGGTTGGAAACAGCAAATGAGAAATTAGAAGCATTCAAACACGCAAGAGTCACAGAAATTCAAGCATATGAGGAATTGATGCAAATTGAACAAATATCCAACATGTCAATGATCCAAATGGAAGCGATGGAGATTGCACAAAATAAATTGAAACGTAGTCGACGCGATCTTGTAAAAAAGGAAAGGGCTTTCCAACAATCACAATTTGAGGCGAAACACCAAATGAGATTACAGAGTCTCGAATCCGACAAGGAAAAGTTTCGATTACAAAAGGAACATGAACTTGGAGTATTGAGAAAAAAAATGGAAAATGAACTTTCTGAGATTGATCTTCAAAAAATCATCAATGAAAGATTTGCTGAGGATGAAAAAAGAATCATTCTTGAAGAAAAAAAAGCAAAATCAGAGTTCAAATTACGAATGGATGAACTCGACCTATTCTATCACGAAGAGGAAATGAAAAAGGATCTTATTGCATCTCGTGCAGCAAATATAGAATCAGAGCGTATAGTCAAAGATTTTGATAGAGAAGAACAAATAAAGCAGGCGGAAACCAATTCCAGGTTGGAAGATATAGAAGAACAAACGAAGATGAATAAACTAAAGCAACTCATTCAAATCAAGGCTATGAAAGAGCAATTAAAATCCAACGAAAAAGAAGTTTTATCTCCGTGTGGAACATTGAAACTCAAAGAAGGAAAATGGGTCCCAATTGATGAGAGTGAAGACCAATCAAAGACACAAGGAAACTCACAAAATATTTCAGGAAACGTTATTGGTGGCGATTTGCACATCAACCAATCCAAGTCCAAAGCGAATAATTCTAAACAAAACATAAGTGGCAATATTATTTCTGGGAATGTAAAAATTGAAGATGCTGATGATTGAGGGGTTCCATGCGATCAAAGAAAATTACTCGGCTCGGCTTTCCCGTGAATCTATGTATTGCTTTCCTGATTGGTTTCATTACGGCAAATAACTCGATAGATAGTGGGGTTTCAATATCAGATTTCCTGATATTTTCTCTCGCGGGTGGCATGCTTTTGCAAGAGATCTTACTCGTACAAGTGTTATCCGTTGAAGAAAATATGAACTATCAAAAACGACTCCTAAAAGGAGATGTATCGACTCGACGACGGTTACAAATGTTAGTTCTCCCATTTACTCTAATCCTTATGCTGGGGCTTGCAGCACTTTATGCCTCAGAAAGAGCATTTGAATTATCATCAATTGCAAGAGTTGCCTCAGTATCATTAATTTTCACCCTTGGAATCGATCCCTTATTTGGCTTAGCAGATCGAGATTACCTGGCTGTTTTTGGAGCTGCAGTGGTCTACCTATTAATCATCGGTTCAGCGATTAAGGGCTTTGGCAATCTTGTTCTTTTGTTTGATACAGTTTTTGGAGATTATCTCTCTTTCTCATTATCTGGTGTTACATTTTGTTACTTGATATTAAGTATCCGTTGGACATATTACAGACTATTCTGTTTTGAACAAATTGACGAGCCAACACACGTCATATTAGAGAGCCTCGCTCCAGTATTACTTATCTTATTACCAAGTATTCCTGACTTATTCAAACTGGTTCAGTTGATCTACTCTGGATCATAGAATCACAATCATGAAGACACTTCATTTTCGATAGATTCTTGTATGTCGATACCAAGTTCTTCGAAGGGGTCACTTTCTGCCATCAATAAACGTTCAAGTTCATCCATTGAATTTACAGCGAACAATCCAAAATGGATATCATTACGCAATTCGAGGAGGGCTGAAGGGAATTCAAATCCCTCTACAGCCATGATTTCAAACAAAGAGAACTCAAGTTTTCTTGCGACATAAGTATTCATGAGAGGCTGGGTACTGGCGATATGACTACTGAAGCTGTTTAGAAGATCCTTCGAAGCTTCATGATCACCTCTATTCAAACGCCTTGCTGCTCTCTCTGCCATGTCACGGGATTGTTTAATTCTATCACGGAGTAGATTCTCTGTCGTTTGTAATTGCTCCGACAACTCATCTAACTTTCTCGATTTCTTTTTCAATGAAAGATTCGCAAACGATTGAATTTCATCTCTTGTGAAGAACCATGGAATCATTGTCCAACCTCCTCTATTTCATCCTTTAATTTTGCAAGAAATTGGGTAAAATTTGTACCCGATATTGAAGATGATATCAGGTCGGAGAATTCTTGCGGAATCAGATTGTTAACTCGATCAGGATTATAGTTAACGCCAACAAGAATATCTTCTATGAGGATAATCATCATTCTATGATAGAATTCATTCATCCGAATAACAGAACGTGAACTCATCGCAACGGTAATGTCTGCTTTGAGTAGACGAGCTCGCATACCTCCACCGAGGGCTTTTGGAACATTTGATTTCATTTCTCTGACCGCATCTAACATACATTTTTTGTACTTTTTTTGCTTTTCATCGATTGTGCGCGTAGTCGCTTTTCGCATTTCAATGAACCGCAACAGATTTTTTTGATGTACATCGGCCATTTTCTGTAATTTTTTATTGCTCATTTTACCGAGCCTTTCGTAGATAGGTTTCATAGAGATCAACCCGCTCATACTTCATTATCAAATGGTTCAGTATCACCAGAGCTTTTTGCTGAATCATTCTTTTCTTTTTCAGGAACCTGATTCAAAACAGTATCTGATGGAGCAAGTTTCTCTGCAATAAAATCTTCAAGAGTCTCCCGATAATCATATACTCTCTTGTATGCGTCGTTTACATTCTTGTACCGTTTTGATATCACTCCTTTGAGCAGATTTACAGTAACGTCGAGTTCAATATTACTCAATTTTACTCTCTGTTTTTCAGCCTCAACAACCAAAAACTCTGTCATTGTATTCGCTAAATCGGTATTTACATCTTTAAGCTCAATATTTGTTGCAGCGTCTTCTCTTTCCTGCAATCGACTCTTACTTTTTTCCAACCGATCCCTTTCGATACTTAGTTGTGAAATTCGCATTTCTAGATCTTTAACTCGTTGAACATTCTCTAGAATTTGTTGTTCGTAACGTTTCAAATCTTTCTTCAATTTTCCTCGACTCATGTTGAATATTGAACGGTATTCAGGAAGTATTCTCATTTCTTCCATCTGGCTGAGGTTAAAATCGTCTTGTGTCTTCTTAAATGGCCAAACCATGTCTAATCTACATGTTCCCTCTTTATTTAACATTCGGGAAGGTAATTATCACGAGCACAGCTCAATCAGACCATAAACGAGCAAGGTTGAGTGGAATCTTTCTCTGACCCTTAGCTTGACAATACAAGCAACCAACTCCGGCTTTGGAGTGCTTAGGGTGACCAGGATTTACTTTGATTGGCTCCCAACCATCCACTACAACTAAACCCTCTTTACCGCATTTTCCGCAACGTTTCAAGGCTTTGATGCTGGGGTAAGGCCAGGCATGTCTTATGGTGGTGCTTTAGGATATCGACCAGGTTTTGCTATGGGTGATATTGTTGATATAGTAGACATAATGGAACAAGATATGAGACCTGGTGGTCCCTCTGTAGGCCCTGGTACAGAAACAAGTGATGATATACCTGCTATGTTAAGTGATGGTGAGTTTGTGCATACTGCAAAAGCAAACAAAGGATTAGGCGGTTTTAAAATA
>CALBFP010000097.1 GCA_937894115.1 uncultured euryarchaeote | reverse complement strand
TTACTCGCAAACTGATTGGAGCCCGATGGTGCAATTAACAGCGTATACAAATTCACCTCTGGTGAGTGTACCATTAGAGATTCATCCAATCGTGCAATTCACCTACGAGTCAAGTGCATTGTCATTGGAATTGAGCACTTCAACAAATACATCAGGAACCACTAATACTCCCAATTTCACGAATGCATTCTGGGCGAAATTGCTGCCGCTAAGTGGGACATGGCAAAAAGGCGTGGATTGGGGAATGCCTAATTTGAGTGGCTTGTTGCTCGGAGCAGCAAATACAGCGCTTGATTTCCTTGATGACCTTCCAGCAGTTCAGGAATTTTTCAGAACTCCAATCTATTCTGGTACCCCTCAAATTTTGAGGGATTTGACAATCGTTGGCGATTGGCTCGTCCATCTTGGTATCTGCTCCTGGGATCCAGCGCCCGTTGCATCTCCGCCAGCAGATTGGCGTGGGACCAAAGATTCGACTGCGAATTACACGTTCCGTCCTTTGCAAGATATTATTGCACATTTCCAAAATCCTTTCCCATATCCTGCCAATGCAACCAATGCATTCGATGTATTGCTGGTTGGTGCAATTGATATGTTTGATTTCGTTCTATCAAGCAACGGAGCTCATTTGCTGTATTCTCATACTCCATCTACTCCCGGGAAAATGGAATTTGAAATCTTATTAGATTGGAGAAAAGTTGGAGACACCTCCGAAATTGGAGTGATTTTCAATGTGTTGAATGAGATTGATATCGGAATTGGGAATTTGAATTTGCAATTGTTCACGCAAGATGCAGTATCTTTCACGCCTCTGACGAACAGTCGCCCATACAATTCTGGATTTACGGTACAATTCTTGAAGATCGATAAATCTCCGACTGCAACATCTCTAATTCAGCCATTCTTCAGTTTTGAAGTAGGTAATTTAGCATTGAAATTAGAAAAGAATGATGGCAAACCGTTGATTGATGGCTTCTTGCTCCTGAGTTCAGTTACATTAACCGGTTGTGTTGATTTGACATTCACGCCTGCCTTCGCTATAGAAGGAGGTGCTCGTCTTGATTTAGACGACTTCGGTATAGCACTTGGAGGCGATGGTTCCTCCGATGGAGGAAATGGAATGGCAGCAGGTGTACTCTCAAACAGCAGCGAAGAGGGAGATGCAGTTCGACCTACATTTGATCTTGCAGTATGGAAATATACAGCTGAGCCAGTGTCGATAAAAATGCATGGTGCAACTGAGGCATGGTTCCCAATCAACAAGCAGTTTGGACCAATCAAGATCGCACAAATCGGGGTTCGTATCGACAGTATGGACTACCTTGGGGCGGATGAGCCGAGGATTGCGATTCTTGTTGATGGTGAGGCTGAGATTGCAGGATTCCTAGCAGTCGTGGATGATTTATCCGTATCATTGCCATTGTTCAGACCAACAGATATTCGAGGCGATGATTCCAATGGCTGGATGTACGACATGGCCGGTTGTGCAATCTCATACACAGGCCCTGCGTTTGCTATCTCAGGTGCACTTCGAAAGACAAATCTCATCGATCAGAGCGGAAATCCATACGTCGAATATCAAGGATTGTGTACAATTAGTACGAGCAAAATGTCAATATCGGCAATTGGAGCATTTGGTCGTGTTCCTACCTCGGATGGCGATTCGTATGTCACCTGTTTCGTTATCGCTGCATTGGATTATCCGCTCGGTGGTATTCCTGAGTTCTTCGTTACCGGTCTTGCTGGTGGTTTGGGACTGAATCGTGATTTGGTGCTTCCAGATGTTACTCACGTCCAGAACAGTCCATTCATGCTTGCCATGGATGGCTTCTCAGGAGATCCGATGGGAGCTTTGGACACCATTCGAACGGCTTTGCCTGCGAAACATGGTAGCTTGTGGTTTGCCGTTGGTGTGAAGTTTACGACCTATCAACTCATTGAGACGAAAGCGGTCTTGTTCGTGAAGATCTCTGACGGATTTACAATTGGAATATTGGGTATGTCGTCCCTTTCATTGCCGGATAAAGAATTCTCAGTTGGCTATGTTGAGTTGGCCTTCCTGGCATATTATGATTCGACTGAGAACCTGTTGTGGGTTGAAGCGCAACTTACTGATGCGTCCTATCTCTTCAGCAGCAATTGCCGCTTAACTGGTGGTTTCGCCTTAGTAAGTTGGTTCTCACGTGGGGAATTCCTTCTCTCACTTGGCGGTTACCATCGAGATTTCAAGAAACCATCCTACTATCCTGCAGTTCCACGAGTTGGATTCATTTGGAAACCAATGTCGAAACTCACCGTTTCGGGGGGATGTTACTTCACACTTTGCTCCTCAGCAGTGATGTTGGGTGGTTCTCTTGAGGCCTCATTCAAGCATGGTAAAATCAGTGCATCGTTCTTCTGCGGCGTTGATGTTCTCGTCGTCTTTGACCCATTCTATTACAAATTCAGTTCTGAAATAAGCGTAAGTGTACGATGGCGATTCATCAAGGGTCGATTTGGAGTTAAACTTGTGGTTGAAGGACCGAAGATGCGTGGTAAAGCCACCGTTGATGTTGGAGTGCTTGGAAGCTTTACGATTAAATTTGGACCGAACAGTTCACGTCAATTCCAAGCAATTAGCTTTGGTAAATTTGTCAACAAGCACGTGCTTCAGTTGCCTGAAGGTGAAATCACATCAGCACTCTCTTCGAAGTTTGCGGATCAATGCTTTACGCATCAAGTTCCAGAAGGGCTTGTCAAGAATGATGACGGCGAAGAACGTGCAGGAAGCCAGAGCGACCCATGGGTTGTTGAAACGGAGTTCGAACTTGTTCATAGCCACATTTTCCCAGCGAGTCATCATGTATTCTCCTTCCTTAGCGTCAATCCGGTTAACGGCCATGTCTACAGTGGTTCAATAGACAATGCTTGGCGAACCTCTAGCACCGGATTTATCGATGATATCACAATCTCGCCATGTGGTATTGATGAAGAAGTTGAATCGATTGTATCGCTGCAAATCATTCCAATTGGTGGTTCAGAGGTGTTAACCAGTGATGGAATCTCGGCCATCTCACAGGCAAGTCATTTCCCTGAAACGCTATGGAAATGTACGATGGAAAACGGTAAGCCAAAGGCACGAACCAGTCCGAGCGCTGCACAACCCAAGTTCTTGTCTGGAATGTCCACATTGTTCCGTTCAATCGCACAACCATCTGGCTGGCTTGGAACGGTCGAAATGAAGCAGGTTGAAGAAACGGAATTTATCCACAACCTACCACTTCGCAAATATTTTGCCAGCAATACGCCCGCA
>CALBFP010000096.1 GCA_937894115.1 uncultured euryarchaeote | reverse complement strand
CAGGAGATTCTACGGTTCCACTAACTTCGATTGAAATTACATTGTGGAACATCTCCATGCCGGAGCAATGGTCTTCCTTAGTATCAAGTCCCTATCTCGAGACTGTTGTGCCGTATTCGACTGTGGGTTCGGATGTTACGTTGTGGTCTTGGGAGCACAGTTTTAATGTTACCAATATCGATTGTACGTGCTTTGTTGAAATCTCATTCCTCGATAATACTGACCGCTCATCTTTCGGTCTTGTTGTTTATGCAGGCAACCAAAATCACAGGCCTGTACTGCGTCCTTCATCTTTCATCGATCCCAATCTTCATTATTCTACGCAAATATTCTCTGGTGATTCCATTGAACTCTCTTTCGATTATCTCCTTCCTCCGGCTTCACAAAATACTGCTCCCTCCGAGTTGAGTGTAATGACCGATGTTCGATACTGCCCAGCACCTTACGGAATTTGCAGCGAAAATTATTCTTCGCTTTCTGTAGGCGTTTCTATCGATACAGAAGTGGATTTGTCAATTGGCATTAACGAAAATTCAATTGATGACGGTTACTATTTACTGCAGATTCAACTTCAGGATGCTTATCTCGCTCTCTCGAATAATTTAACCAAACATGTAGTTGTTGACACAACCCCTCCTGAGGTACAATTAACAGCTATGGATTCGGTCAACGAATCCGAACCGATTGTTGTCGATATAGATGTTGAAGATGGTTACATTGAATCCTCCTTTGTAATAACATGGACCATCAGAGAACCAGACGGCTCACTCCGTTCTGTCTCTGACAACGAATTATCAGGGAACAATCGAATTGAATTCGTAGCCTCCAATTCGGGTCTATACACCGTAAATGCACTTGTTCGAGACATTGGCGGTCATCTCGTAACCGTCAGCCATAATCTTACCGTTGCAAATGTTGAGCCAAGGATTGTGGTTCGATTTGATGGATTTGAAATCGTTAATCAATCCACGGTCCAACTTCCTCTCGATGGTGCTTGGGTGTTCAGTGCCAACGAAACTACGGATACCGAAAACGATCAGAATGCTCTTGAGTATTTCTGGTATGTTGATGGGAAATCTCTACTTAGTGGCCAGTCTTATCTCTTGTCGAGTGATGTGAAATCGAATTCTTATCAGATGATAACCGTAACTGTGCTGGATGACGATGGCGCCTCCTCCACCGTATCATTTCAAGTTCAACAACCCACTCATGAGACGGATTCATTGTCCGATGCATCGTTGTATTCCGTAATTGCACTGTTTTTTGTTCTTGCCACGGGATTGGTTGTTCTTTTGCGTCGTAGGGCTCTCTCTGATTCAGGTTCAGGCTTTGCAAAATGGACCGAAAGAGCCAAGCGTCCAAAGAATTGATTAAAAAACTGTGATGATTGGAGTCCATTGGTGGCCACTATGTTTGATGAGGCGTTCAAAGCATTGCCCGAGAGTCCTCAGGCAATATCGGTTGAAATTTATCGAGAGCGTCAACAACGTTTTCTTTCACAATACGATATTGGTGACCTTGTCATTGTATCATCGTTGCCTGTCTCAACGCGTAGCAACGACGTTCACTATCCTTACCGCTCATCCAGTGATCTGTTGTACCTTGTCGGATGGTCCGAACCCAATGCGACCTTGATGATGTACCATCAAGACGAACAATGGGTTTCTCACCTTTTTGTTCAACCCAAAGATACTCTCAAAGAAATTTGGGAAGGCCGACGCCCAGGTGTTGAGGGGGCGTTGCGTGGATGGGCCATCGATCGGGCAGATTCCTCTGACGACGTTTACCAGCATTTAGAGCAACTCCTCGAACAAGCGGTTCGGGTTCACGTACGATCTGGTGTCGATTCAGTCGTGGATTCCTTAGTAATTGCTGCGATTGAAAAACGTGACAGGAAACGACAACAGTTGGGCTCAGGTCCAATCAGTATTGAAGATCCCAGTCAGCGAATTGCTGAGATGCGATTAAGAAAATCCGATGCAGAAATCGAGCACATGCGTTTCGCAGCGGAGGTTTCATCAAAAGCCCACGAATTGGCTATGGCTGCAACAAAAGACGGGATTCATGAATTTCAAATTCAGTCAATAATCGAAGGATTTTTTGTTTACGGTGGAACAAGTGGTTGGGCTTATCCTTCCATTGTTGGTTGTGGAGAAAACGCGACAATTCTTCATTATACGGTCAACAACGCGCAATGCAATTCGAATGAAATTGTGTTGGTTGATGCAGGGGCGGAATATCAAGGATATGCTGCAGATATTACTCGTTCTTGGCCGATAAGTGGTGTTTTTTCTGACGCTCAACGCGAAGTTTACGAAGTCGTTCTGGAGGCTCAAGAGAAGGCCATTGATGCGTGTCGCGTGGGAAATCCGTACAATATGCCTCACGAAGTAGCACGTCGAACACTCGCAGAGGGGCTTATTCGCTTAGGAGTTATATCTCAATCGTTGGATGAAGCACTCGATCCTAATACAGGGGAATTACGACGATGGTACATGCACAATACAGGCCACTGGTTAGGATTGGACGTTCATGATGTTGGAATTTACAAGCCGGACGGTACCCCTCGCTTGTTGGAAGCAGGTATGGTATTGACAGTTGAACCAGGGCTCTATTTTGGTGCTTGGCGACCTGATGTGGATTGCCCTGAGCGATATGCAAACATCGGTATCCGAATTGAAGATGATGTTTTGGTGACAGAAGATGGTCCTGATGTTTTGACACATTCCTGTCCAAAAACAATTGCTGATATTGAACGAATTGTTGGTAGTGCATGAGGCGTCAGTATGGCTTGGGACGAAATTCTTGATCGAGTCATATCGACAAACAACATTTTTCGTTTGTCAATCAACGAATGCATTGAGCTGTATGACAACGCTCCTTTGCACGATTTGATGGACGCTGCTCATCATAGGAGATTGCTGCATAATCCTACCAATGTTGTAACATACCTTGTTGATCGCAACATCAATTATACGAACATTTGTACGATAAACTGCCAATTTTGCTCGTTTTACAGACCTCCAGGCCATGAAGAAAACTATACGCAATCGTACGAAGAGATACGTGGGAGAATTAAGGAATTGGAAGACATTGGTGGGTCACGAATCCTCATGCAAGGCGGCGTTAATCCGTCGCTTGAGTTCGACTGGTACATTGATCTTCTCAAAGAATTGCGGGAACACCATCCCACAATTGATTTGGATTGTTTCTCTCCAATCGAAATTCAAGGAATTGCCGAAGTGACCGGACTTTCAACTCAAGAAATTCTCACTCAACTGCAAGAGGCTGGTATGCATGGACTTCCAGGGGGGGGTGCGGAAATGCTTGTTGAATCGGTCCGTAAGGATGTATCTCCCCGAAAAGGTCATCCAGATAACTGGCTTCGAGTAATGAAAGAAGCACAACTTCTTGGATTGACAACAAGTGCAACCAATGTTATTGGTTTTGGTGAGACAAACGCGCACAGAGTTCAACACTTGCATCGAATTCGTGAACAACAAGACGAAGTTCAATCCATGGGTGCCCTCGGTTTTACATCGTTTATCGCTTGGCCTGTGCAACTTGAAACCAATATATTTGGTAAACGTAATCGAGGTAGAAACCGGACAGAAAAAGGCGCAGGTGCAACAGAATACTTGCGACACGTTGCAATTTCAAGATTGTTCCTTGACAATGTAAATCACATCCAAGCATCTTGGCCAACAATGGGTATGGGTATCGCTCAAATGGCACTACTTGCTGGTGCCAATGATGCAGGATCAACAATGATGGAAGAGAATGTTGTTTCTGCTTCAGGCACAACCAAATTCAGTGCAACTGAATACGAACTCCAACTTTCCATCAGTCGTGCAGGCTTCCTACCGATACGAAGAAACAGCGATTACGTCCATTTGGAAACACCAAATACTTTGATTGATGCACCTGAAGTGGCTTGCAAACCTCCAAATCATGCAGTAGAATTGGTATAGAATACGACCCAAATTTCTGCGACGATGTTTCGTCCACCTTTACTGGACTCTCCAGTTGGGTTGTATTCTTGACCGTTGAACAACCCTCGATACATCAACTCATTGTTCTGACCGTTCATGTCCACCCAAGACGTGATATCGTAACTCCATTGTTTTACATCTTGTCCTGCACACCAGCCCGCTCTACCGTATGGCCATGAACCGTACTGATTGGCCACCACTCCATTACGTACTTCGTTTTCACAACCAGTATTTGAGTTGACAATTGGATGCCACTCATAGGTGTGGTGATTATCGATGTAGTAGTG
>CALBFP010000095.1 GCA_937894115.1 uncultured euryarchaeote | reverse complement strand
TTGAGCCCTTTTTTCGCTTCCATTTCCCTATGGATGAGGAGGTTCTGGAACCCAAGATCTGGATTTCTGTAAGCTTGGCCAATCCCTTGCGGATTAGAAATTCTCGCAAAATACTCTGCATTATTTTGGGAATGAGGTGACCACCATCCATCAGGATATGCAGGGGATAAATCATCACAAACAAGAACAAACGGAGCCTCATTGTCCACCATGACGTTCCATGAGGCGAGGTAGTTCATGTGTGCACCTGGGTGAGCGACAATAAGTGGCCTATCCTTCACCTTTGGAAAGGGAATATCCGTGAAGAATTGATTGTTTTTCCATAGCATCACAAACACCTCGGATGGCCGATGGGGACAACTCTGAAGATTCTCTTTGCTTGTCTTTCAAGTCTCGAATAATCGCTCGCATCGCATACACCGCCGTTATCACCTGCTTTCGCAGTATCATAGAACGTTGTTCCGTGCATCGTGATGATGTGTGCAGTACACAGTTTCCCCTTTTCATCAGGGTCGCTTGGTGGATCAACCGAATAGAAGCTCACGAAGAACAGGTCATCTAGTTGCTTCAACTCATCAATAATGTATTCGATTCTCCTTTGGTCATGATTGCAGTAGGCGAGTTGCATACCGAATGGTTTCAGTGCTTCTGACCATGAATACGGAGATTGAGAGTTGGTTCTGGCCTTGAAGTATTCAGGGGTAACATCCGCTCCAGTTGCTCTTGCAACCATGCACAACGTTGTTGCTACACATGAAGGTCCAATCTGCTTCAAGTGCTCTAGTTTCAAATCATCAAAGTACGACGTATGGCTTTGACCTTTGGACAGGTGCCAAAGCGGTGCGCTTGCATCAGGTTTCCAAATCATTTATTTCACCTCACTGATATTCATAATCTTCAGGCCTTCCTCCAGGCCATTCTCTTTCCATTCTCTCAATGTATTCGGCAGTCCCCTGATCCTCCTTGAACTGGATTCTCCAAATCTCGCAATCATCGATGCATAAGAAAATGAGGGAAATCAATTCAGAGGGAAGACTATCAGAATACCCTCTGTGGAAACAGTACCACGAATCTGCTGTATGGACTGTTGATTTTCCTCCATAATCGGGAACGTGAGATGGACATGTCCAAAATGGCCCCAGAGAATGGTCAACGACGTCTCTGTGGTAGAAACACCTTCTCATCGTTAACCAAGACTTTTGTTGCTTGTCCTGTTTCCACTCTTCGTACCTCTTCTTGTACTCTGCCATTCCCCCAGTGTTCACCCAACATCCATTTTCGATGCACAGGTCAAATGAGAAGATGTTCCCATGTTGGCCTTGTATCCTTATTGTATATCCATCAAACGAAACAGCCTCATTCTCATGAATCAATTGGAAGAAGGCGAGCCACTGTTTCCTCTCAGCTTTGATTTCATCTGCATCTTCATCATCCTCAAAATGAAGATCATCCTTCATTGAGGTAAGACAGAGTTCCCAATCTGGCCAATTTGACCATGTTGTTCCTTCATCAGCTTCTTTTTGATTATAAGCAAAAAAAATCGACATAAGACCCGAAACTGTATCGAGATTTCCGTTATGGTCAATCATTTCTTCTGGTTCTTTGTATTGTTTTTTCATGTTCTTTCCTCCTCATATTTATCGAGTGTGGCAGGGGTACCCGGAATCGAACCGGGATCCTGAGATCCGAAGCCCCAGATGCTATCCTTTACACCATACCCCCATAGCAAATCAACAGACTGAATTGCCTGCTGCGTCAATGTCGATTCTTCATCGAACCCAACGGAATTGGGATTGACAGCGATTGCAATCCCTCCACAACAACTCTTGTGACATGTTTTTCCTCCGTTGCATACAGCCTATATGCTAACAGTTAATAAATGTTAAGTAAGAATTTGAAAACAATGGTATGTTTCTCCGCGTTAGTTTCAAACAACATTGCATACTGGGTTGTTCATGCACATCGTCATGGTATCAGGCGAATACCCTCCGCGTTGGGGCGGAATGGGGTCAGTTGTGTATCATCTCGCAGGACATATGGCACAACGAGGTCACAAAGTCACCGTTATCACGCGAAAACACAAGAAAATGCCACCAACTCAAACAGGAGTCGAGGTCATTCCCGTACGTTGGGCACCATTGCCCATGTCGTTCACGAGATCCTTTGGAAAACATGCGATCAAAGCACTCAAACAGCTTGATCGTAGGAGGACAATCGATGTGGTCAATGCGCATTTACCGCTTGTTTCATGGTCGCGAAAACAGTTTCGTTTTATTGAGGAGAACATTGCTCCAGTTGTGAGTACTCTTCACGGGTCTTGGATTGGTGAGCGAGAGGGTGTTCGACGGGCCTCGATGAATCGCGAAATGGCAATATGGAAGAATCCAAACGACCTTGCTATCCGTCTTACTGCAGGATGGTATGCTCGTTACGAACGTGCTGGCATTTTGGAGTCAACGTGTTGCGTTGCTGTTTCACGTTCTACAAAAGAGGAATTTTTAGAATTCTATAAAATTCCTGAAGATTCCGATATCGAGGTCGTTCACAACGGTTGCGATGCACGAGTGTTCAGACCACCAGATAGAGACAGTGAAAGGGAACAATTAGCTCATGAGCGCCTTCGAAAAGAGTACGGTTGTGCAGATGAAGAAGCAATGAATTACGATCCTAAGACAAAAACTCCATTGCTTCTTGCTGTGGGTAGGCTCGCAGCTCGCAAAGGATACGTTTCCCTTCTTCGGGCTCTACCTTTGATTCTCAAAGAACATGAAAATGCCAAACTCGTCATCGTAGGTCGCGGCCATATGAAGAAAAAACTCCTCAGCATTGCCGATGAACTCGGTGTTCGCCAATCCCTCTTCATTCAAAGTGCGATGTCGTTTGAAGACCTCGCTCAACTCTACCGCTCTGCAGACTTGGTCGTTTTCCCTTCCTATTACGAAGGACAGGGGCTCATTCCACTTGAGGCTCTTGCATCTGGAACACCCGTCGTCACGGTTGACCAAGCACCGTTGACTGAAATGATCGACGATACTGTCGGCGGTCTTTTCGACCGGGGCGACTTTGTAGGTCTTGCAAAAGCCGTTTGTGATGAATTGAATGGGCACGTTAAGCGGGTGAAGAAGGCGAAGGCTGGGCGAAAACGCGTTCTTGAAAATTTTACTTTGGAAGGCCAGGCTGAATCGTACGAGGATGTCTTTTTGAGATCCGTACAAAAACGTCGATGGAGAGATTCATAAGTCGAAGTTTGTCTCACTTCTTGGGTACAACAAACGGCATAAGCCGACGATACGTAACGCATCTCCAAACGTATTCGAGTGGTCCGAATTTGTATCGCTTTAACCACTGCTCGGAAACAAACAACTGCAGCCACCAGATGGAGATGACAACCAAAAACACGAGGCTGCGACTCCACCATTCTTCCGGAAGTAGTGCAACGAGACTCAAACACACAACCGTTTGGCCAATGTAATTTGACAATGCAGTCTTCCCAAGGGCTTGTATTCGCTTGATTATTCGCAAATTCGTCTTTTCATTCCACCACATCAGCAAGCCCACATACCCGAATGCCATTGGAATGGTTCCAACGGTATTTGCAAGATTCCCTTCAACGATAGCAGCAGGGGAGAAGTCGTTAAGGTACGTCCACAGGAGCCCCATTCCGGATAACGATGCCCCAACAACCACAAGAACGATGCTTCGCGAAACAGCCCGATTTGTTGAATCCACCTCAATCAATTTCCCGCTTGCATACAACCCCATACCAATAAGCATCATGCCCAACGCTCGAGCGAATCCGTCGTAAATTATACCAAGACCGATCAAATCTTCGTCTGGTGTTGGATTGTCGATGTATGAACTCTCCCAAATCTCTGGATAAAGAGACGAATCTACTGTAGATGTCACATATCCGTTGACGATGACAGGCGTCAGGTAAAGGAGAGTTCCCACGCAAATGAGCAGTCTTGGAGAACGTTTCCTGCACAAGAGCAGAACAGGGGCACACAAAGCATACACTGTTAGGACGTCACCTTCCCACAGCATGAGATGAAAACCTCCAATCAAGAAAAGAAGGAAATTGCGCCATAAACTCAACTTGGTTGAGGAATGTCCCTTCGCCTCTGCACGTTCACAGAAGAGGAGAATGCTTGCTCCGAACAGAAGAGAAAAGAGAGCCATGAACTTCTGGTCGGCGAAGATTTCCCCAAAAATCGCTACCATCCAATCCAGTGAATTTGCATTTTCTGGATTGGAGATGTCATAATAAGCATGATTCCCCAAGAAATAAGAAACAGAATTCATGATCAATATTCCCATCACTGCAACGCCGCGTATGGTGTCAAGATGGGTGATTCGTTGATGGGAGAGGCCCAAAGTCGAGCGTGCCTCTGACTCCATAATTCGCCCTAAACTGCGTAAATATATCATTCATGGGGCAGGAATTGGTTGCTTGACCGTGTGTTGAATTTTCTGTGAAGAGGAAACGTCATCGAACCATTCACTGCACGTAGTATTACCGAAATCGATACTCATTGTCACTTCTTGTAACCTTTGTTGAGTTCTCTTCCGATGATCAACCTCTGGATTTGGCTCGTTCCACCAAAGATTTGGTAAATCTTTGCCCCTCGCATTCGCCTTGCTGCAGGGAACTCCTCTGAGTATCCATACCCTCCAAAGATTTGAACGGAATCTGTTGTTACCTCCATGCCGATGTCAGCAGCGTATCTTTTCGCATGTGCCGACTCGAGGGTCGCTCGTTCCCCTTTGTCCAACATGCTTGCAGCTTTTTGTGCCAACAAACGTGCAGCCTCGATTTTGGTGCTCATATCAGCAAGCATAAACGAAATCGATTGATGTTCAAAAATGGGTTTTCCAAACGTTCTTCTCTCGTTTGCGTATTGCCAAGCTTCCTCCATCGCACCTCTGGCGTTACCCAGGGCATGAGAGGCCAACATCGGTCGTGACCGGTCGAAGGAGGTCATTGCTTGAAGCCAACCGTTGCCTTCAACTCCACCGATGAGGTTTTCTTTTGGGACTTTGACATTGTTGAATCGTACTGCTCGTGTGTCTGAGGATCGTTGACCCATTTTCTCTTCTTTCTTACCGACTTCCAATCCTTCCGAATTTGCCTCGACGATGAATCCGCTCAGAGAATCAAGGGAGTTGTCTGCACCTGTCCGAGCCAGTACGTAAAACCAATCCGCATGTCCAGCACCACCGATCCACATCTTTGCACCGTTGATGATGTACGAGTCACCGTCCAATTCAGCAGTGGTTGATATTGCTTTTACATCGGAACCAGCACCCGGTTCGGTTACACAGTACGCCGAGATTTTACCGTTGCAAACCCTTCCCAAATACTCAATTTTCTGTTCCTCAGTACCTCCATAGATTAACGGATGGCAAGCAAGCATGGTCACGCCTGTAATCGTTGCGAAACCAGGGTCGCCGCGACCAAGTTCTTCGTTGATGATCACCTCGTCAAGATACGTCAACCCCATGCCACCGTATGCTTCAGGTATGGTGCAATTGAGCAGGCCTAAATCACGAGCATTGTTGATGGAATCTTCCGGAAAAACACCGTCGCGGTCCCATTGCTCAGCATTTGGAATCAACTCTTCATCAGCAAATTTTCTGGCAAGCTCGCGCAGCATTTCCTGCTCTTCAGTGAGACCAAAGTTAGGCATGATTTTGGTTAGATTATTCAGCATTTAATCTATGTCATTTGCTTACATTCTCTTGCGATTGCACAGATTCAGGTCGGATGTAAGCGAGTCCATCCTTTTCCATATGAGCGGCTGTGACGGTTTTCCAACCCCTTTATGCAAATCCCACGGCGAACGGCATCGGTATTGAATAGATGGACGGTCTACGACAATCATGGTAGAAGGAGGGAAGGCCACAGATAGAATTCTCAGTTTAGTGATTTGGTTTGTATCTGCAATCTTGTCGACGTTTAGTTTTGCCATGACTTATAAATCTCCGTTTGATTTAGCCCACTACGCTCTGCGTCAAGATGGAGGTTCGGTTTACCTTCTTTTGCCAGCATACCTCTGGTTTGCTGCGATCTTTGCACCGTTGTTGTATGCACTACCTGCAGCAACTGCAAGGAATCGCCCTGTAACAAAAGAATGGCTCAATCGATGCACATCGTCAGCTTCACTGGTTCTTGGTCTTGGGTTCTGGTGTGTATTGTGGGTGATTTGCAATCCATCCGCATGGGGATTTTCCTTGTTTCAGAGTGAATTCAAAGCCTGGATGATCGCTCCGAATATTGGGTTTGCGACGTTTTCAGTGGTCCCATTTTTCGTGGCTTTGGTTGCTTATCTGGGTGCCATTTTTCAGCCTCAATATCTCGATGATTCAACCAATGCCACAACAGTCAAACAGGATTTGGATGAGCCCGATGCTGAACAAACTACGTTCTGGTCTGACATTGAGAACGTTCAGAATGAAGTTTAGTACAGTGTATTTTTCAGGCTTATTTTATGCACATGGTGCCGTTATGTTCATGATTTGTATGGGTGTAGGCGCATCATGAAGAAGAAACTTGTTGCAGTGCTTATCACTTCGCTCCTCGTTTCTGCAGGTTGTCTTCGTGAAGACTCTTCCTCCGAAGAACAACAAGTTACCAACGGCCACCAACCAATTAACATCACCAATGCGATTTTTTCCAGCACCAATGTTTCATGTGCAACTTACATCGGTGAATATGTTGCTGAAGTCACAGACGTTTCGAACGATGAGGTTTTTACCGCTCGAGTGAACATTACTTCGGCGGCCGACGAGTGCACAATATACAGCAACGGTCTACCAAATCACGACTTTGCTGTTAACGGTTCATTCGCGAGCAAAACCTCAGAGGTTTGGGAAAGTTACACCATCCCCTTGCATCCTCAAGTTGCTGAACAAACTACAGCATTATCGTTGAGGTATGACAATGCAGTGTTTCTCAATGGCGTCAAACTCGACCTCCTTGCTGCTGCTTGCTATGGCGTTGGCTCCGGTCCGTTAGGTAAGGAAAAAATTGGCTGCTTTGAATCAGGAACTCCTTGGCGATACGATCCGATGCACTCTTCAAACGATTTTGGTGAGGATGCGAATCATGCTCATACTCAACCGGATGGAGCATACCATTACCATGGTGACCCTGTTGCCATGTACGACACAACCGGTGAGAGCGCCTCAGGCATTATTGGTTATGCAGCAGACGGATTCCCTATCAGAGGTCCATACATCGCAGACAACGGTACCGTACGGGCGGTTCAATCCGGTTATGTGCTAAAAGATGGAAACAGAACAAGTCAAAGTGGTGAAGGTGAATTTCCTGGAGGCGTTTGGAACGGGAAATTTAGAGACGATTTCCAATGGCAGGACGGTACTGGAGATCTCGACCAGTGCAACGGCATGGTTGTTGATGGAACCTATTCCTATTTTGTCACATTTAGCTATCCATGGGTCTTGGGTTGTTTCGTGGGCACACCAGATGAATCCTTTAGAAAATAGTGAGATGCCATCAATTTCGTATCAACATGGATACTGATTTATCCTTGTGGTGTAGGGTGCCTACCGTTTCAAATTCAAACCGATGATGGAATCGCATCGATCCTGGATTTGGAGGTTCTAAATTGACCTCCGCTGCAACAGGAATCTCCATTTTTTCTGCGTACGAGGCCACCATTTCGTACAATGATGAACCGATTCCTTGATTTCTATGGCTTTTGCAAACAGCGATTCGATCAACGTATATGAAGGACTCAAAATTTTTGTTAAACCAAGCATAATTCGGGCTGCTGTAATTCTTTCCTGGTGAGAGACAGATGACGAAACCAAGCAGTTGGCTCTGTTGAAAAACACCGAGTGCTAAAACCGATAAAGCAAGGAGATTGGAAATTTCTTGTTTCGAAACCTGACCTGTTCCTGGTAAGCCTTCTTCATTGATTGCCCATATTGAATCCACATCGTCTTGCGATAATGCCCGCTTCTCCATACCGTGATATCTCTCGTGGTGGTATATTGTCATGCACCTGGTGAAGATTTGCAGAAGCGTATTTCTCCCCCAAGAAAGAAATCCATTTTTATCCTCAAAATTTATTTAAATTCTGAATCTTTTCAAACACACGCCCAAAAAGAACGCTTATTGGTTTGAACTTGGCCGGATAAATATGGCCACGTTGGGCGACGTCGTGGAAATCGTCATCTTCAGCATGAGAGACGCTTTCCTTGCTGTCACAGTTTTTGTAGCAGCGATGGTTCTGTTGTTTAGCTGGTTGCAATATGCAACCAGCGGTCGTTTTGTAGAATACATACGAAAGCGAGAGAAATTACAACCTGTAATCGGTGCTTTGATGGGACTCACCCCTGGATGCGGTGGTGCCATTGTGATGATGCCCATGTACGCCCGGGGTTATGTGACCTACGGTACAGTCGTCGCAACCCTGATCGCTACTCTTGGAGATGCTGCATTCGTATTGATTGGAGCCGCTGTGGTCGATTCACGTTTTATTGCCCCGATGTTGGCTGTTCACGTGATTTCGTTTGTTGTGGGCGTGTCATGGGGATATCTCGTTGACATGACGGGAACAACCCCTCAAAACCCACTTGGGAGATTTGGTCCCACCTTTGGTGGCGATGAACCAACGGTCCCTGATGAAGAGGGCTCCCCAATAGACGATTTACCGCGAGAAGTGCCCGAAGGTCTCGGCTACAAAATCTTGCACCAGGGGTATCTCCTTTGGTGGACCGTTACAGCATTGGGTCTTTTGTTTGCGGTTCTGTTGCTTGTTTGGTCAGCACAAGATGCAGAATATGAACTTACATTGTCTTACAATCCAACAACACTCGATGGTTTCATTACGTGGATAGGGCTTCTGGGAACCACACTTTCTGTTGTGTTGTATGTTGCTCAGAAGAACTGGTTTGCAGACGATACTGAAGCCACAATTGGTGACAAACTTCATTCGATGCGTGAAACGATGGTACATGCTGCTAGTGAAACTGCATTCGTTACCTTTTGGGTCATGATCGCCTACCTAGTATTTGAATTCATGATGTTGTTCAGCGGTATTGCAGAAGACGATATGGCGCGTTATGGTGACGGTATTGTCGTCGTCTTCATAGCTGCTTTAATCGGGTTAATCCCTGGATGTGGGCCTCAAATCATTGCGATTACTGCATATACTAAGGATCTTATTTCCTTCCCCGCCCTTGCTGCAAATGCAATCAGTCAAGACGGCGATGCATTGTTCCCGTTGCTCGTACGTCACAAAGCGGCGAGTCTTTGGGCTACCGTTCATACGACGGTTCCAGCAATTCTTGTCGGAGTTGTTTTGGCCATTGC
>CALBFP010000094.1 GCA_937894115.1 uncultured euryarchaeote | reverse complement strand
GCAAAGAAAAGACCGATTGCAAATCCAAAAGGTATTCCTGTTGTCAATCGCAGGAAAGCGTTCGATTCGTAGTCGGTCAACAATTGGGTGAACCCGTCCAAGACCAACGGCAACATGCAAACGATACCGACAGCGACAAAGAGCAAGGTACGTTTGTTCGATCTGTACACTGGTTGTAATTTCTCATCCGGTAAAACCGACAAAAATGTGTCTCGAATGGTCCACCGATTGACCCCGTATCGGGAATAAATAAGTCCTCCAAGAGCAAGTCCTGCAAAAATTCCAAGGTCACGAACGCAGACAGGCATTTGATTTCCATTGACAGACCATGAGCGTTCGTATTTGTTATGGCAATTGAGGTCCCCAAAAGCATAGATTGCTGCGCTGTAAAAGTTAAGATCGGTCCAAGTGAAATTCTGGTCGTTTTCTTTGTGGTAATCAAACATGTTCGCTCGTCCGTTGAGTTCGACTACTGTACCCGATTCGATCAGTGCTGGTGCAAGAAAGAATGAAACGAGGAAAAAAAGGCTGATGCCCCCTATCCATCGGCCTACTTTACGGTCCCTTGCCCTCGAATCAAGGCCGTTTCGCTCCATGTTCATATTAAACGAATCCACCCTTTAGTTCTTGGTTCATCGACGGCTTCATCTCGTTGGGGGCTGTGGCCGTGTTATGTCGGAGACCTCAACCGAGCCGGTCGGCTTGTGGCTCGGCATACAAGCAGGGGCATTTCTCGGTCTGTATTTTGGATTTAGTCTTGCGCTTGTATCGGCCTTGACAAGCCCTGAAGAGTTGATGCGAATTGTGTACTTGATCACATTTTTTCCAATGGTTGGAGGTATACTGCTCGGCCCGTTCCTTGCACGAAGAGAACGTCCAGTTGCCTCTTCCACCCCTCCCATCCAACGGACTTTGCACGCTTTGGACGGTATGGACGAGGGGCAAGGAAAATGGAGAGCCTTGAGTCACGTTCGAAGCGATGGTCGGACCGTGCGAATCGATCTTCATGATTCAACTAAAGTCGAGGAAATTCTCAATCGTACAACCCCTCTAACCAACGAATTTCCTGTCCGTTACATGGTTGGTCGCGGAGCAACGGCAAGTCGACAGCCGGAATTGCGTGGCACGGTTCTCTCCATTCTCGACCGTGAGTTTCCGAAAACCAGACAATCACGATACACATCGGCCATTGAAATTTCACCTGAATTGCCCGAAAGACTGCGGAATCAGCGAAGGAGAGTGAACATCCTGCTTGCTGTTTTCTTACCTATTGCAACCTTCCTTGGATGGCTTGAAATGAGATAACCTCAACGTCGATTGACTTATTTCAAAGAACTTCGAGTAGACACCATGCGGGAAGTCACCTTCTTTTGGAGGACCGACCGTTTGGGGGCCGTTGGCATCGACTCGGTTCTAAAAATTGCGAAACGCATCGAGTTCCTCTCCTACATCAAACGGGTTCCTAAAGACATTCGATGTTTGTTTAAATTCCATTTGCATGAGGGGAAATCAATCGACGACTTGCGAACCATTGACTCTTTGGAAGTCTTGGAAATCCTCCAGGAGTCGGACAATCCTGATGAAGGTCATTTGCTCATTTGCAGAGTCATTCATCCCCTTCCTACTCTTAACGCTCGTACAAACGGGACCTATGCCATTGCAGGCTCAAAACTTGATGAAGAAGGGCTAACATACATCTTACAAGGTTCTTCAATAAAACTGCGCTTGCTTTCTGGTGTCCTTCGTTTGATGGCCAAACCTGACAGAATCAGTGCAAGAACCCTCAAGCTTACGCCTCAAAATCATGAATCTGTCCTCACAGAAAAGCAACTAAAGTTGGCAAAGTTCGCTTACGATAGAGGGTATTACGACCTTCCCAAGCGCATCAAGATCACCGAACTTGCTGAGCAACTCGGACTTGCACGAGCGACAATATCTGAACATCTTACCAAGATCGAAGGAATTCTAATGGACGATATGTTTTCATCGATGACAGATGTTCGCTTAACAGCAGAACAAGCGCAATCCATCGTTGAGACGATGGAGGTGGATATGGAACAAACTACCGCTTACCAGACCGAATCCTTCTCGGGATTGATCTCAAGAATTAAGGAAAACATTGCAGAAGATTTGCCTCAGGACACCGAGCAGGTTCCTGAACTCGACGCAGACGAGCATCCTGAAAATATTCTCAAGCGCATCCAAGATGACATCTCTTAATTCGCTCATGTTTTTATTGGTCAATGGAGTGACTCCACCATGGACGAAATGAGGCAACTTCTTGACCGGATATCCGATTCCGGAATTGAAGTACCTCAATCGGTACGAAAAGCAATGTATGAACTGCATCTTGAACAATTTACAACCTACGATTTTGATGGGTTTTTTCACGATCGACCCGTCGTCTTTATAGAGACCGAAAACGGTGGTGTGAAAACCATCTCAGCACCGCACATGATTGTCACACTGCTCCACCACCTTGAATTAAGCGAAGGGCAAGAGGTACTCGTCGTAGGATCGAAAAGTGGATACATTGCTGCTTTAATTGCAACAATAATAGGCGAAAACGGGCGTGTACTTCTCATCGACCCATCTCCTGAAATCGTCCGTCATACTGCAAACGCACTTTCAGGGTGGCCAACGGTTGATCTTCGACAGGTTGAATCCATCGATATTGCGCCAATCGAACTTCCTGGTGAATTAAACAGAATTTTGATTACAGGAAGCGTGGAATCTGTGCCAAACTGGATGGAAGAACGCATGATTGAAGGCGGTTTCGTTATTGCGCCAATCGGTAATCAACATCACCAAGAGTTGATGAAGATCGAACGACAATGTGGCACATTAGAACCAACATCCTTGGGTCCAGTTTCGTTTGGCCCTGTTGACATCATTGAAAGTGAGCCTCAACCGCTTTCAGCAACAGAAATCGCTGATTTAATTGAAACATTGATCGAAACGTGTCATGAAATGGAACTCTGTGGTGCAGAAGAACTTCAACAACTTGGGATTCTTTCAGACGAGCTTCGAACCATGCAAGACGCAGAAGAGGAGGATCTGGAGGCTTTCATCACCGAACACATGCAACACTTTGTTCAATTGTGGCCAATGATTCAGTTGATGTTCGCACCAACATTGGCTCGTCCTGGTGACGAAAATGTGGATGATGAGCAGAAGTTCCACTTCGATGAATTTACACCCTGAGGTGATGCAATGGCTTCGACCATCCAAACGGCGATTGCCAGATTAAAACACAAGGATGTTCGCCAACGGCGCCGAGCCGTTCGAGTTTTGTTCGATTCAAACGCACATGAAAGTGTGGAAGCCTTCTCGCAATTTCTCAACAGCAAAGATGTCTGGTTCCGCAACAAAGCCATCGAAGCATACCGCCGTTGGGCTCCTGAACACGCACCTCACCTCTTGGAGCATTTGGCACTGCAGAACGAAATCGACGGACAGAGGTGTGTTGCTGCAGTTCTCGATAAAGTGAAAGATTCAAAATTTGCAGCCGATCTTGCTCGTTTGTTGTTGGATTGTGATGATGTTGTTGTTGTTCGACGTGCCGTCAATCAATTGATTTCAACTCAAGAAGCCACCGAGACAGAATTGCGTCGATTTCAGATGTCCGAGGACCATGCGATTCGTGCATACGCAGCAATAAGTAACGAAGATGCAGAGGAACTCATCGTTGCTTTACAGGACCCTCACCCCGATGTACGCTGGCAAGCAGCAACATCTTTGATGCTAATGGATTTGAATTCAGAGCAAAACCAGAGACTCCAACACGCAATCGAGCACGACGACGCTTTGTGGAAACTTGCGATTCCAATTGCTTTAGAACACAATCGTCCAAATCTGGCAAAGTTAATCACCTCAAAGAGCAACTCGAAGCGACGGTTTCTTGTTCAAACCCTCAGAGATGTTGTTTCAGATGCAGACGATCCACGCCTGCGGACGCTCATCGATGGAAATGGCACCTCGCTCGTAGCTCGATGGCTTGTCGGTCGCAACGATGCTAAAAGCGATGAACTACGAAACGAATTGTTGTTTGATGAGCGTGTCGACAGTATTGACAAATCCAGGCTTCTTGAGCGCCTTTTGCATCGTCAAGGAGAACCTGCCATTCAAGATCTTGCCTCAAAGTTGTTGGATTCTTCAAACGATGACCTCGTTCTAAGCGCAGCACAGAACCTATACACTGCTTAGAACAACAGCGTACCATGACAGATTCAGGTGTTGTGTTCAGAGTGGACGCACTCGATGCAGGAGATCAACGATTAAGCGTTGAGATTGAGGTCAATGCTCCATTTACTTCGGCATCGCTTAAGTTATCGTTTCCAAGATGGGTTCCGGGTTCGTATTTTCTTCGAGAACCCATTCAACATGTGTCGCATTTGAAAGCGTGTGATGGAAACGGAAACGTATTGAAAGTCACAAGGAAGGAAGTGGACTCTATCGTGGTTAAAGACATTCAGAAGGTCTCAAAAGTTTGCATCAATTATCAACTCCTGTGCGTAGAGAACACCGTTCGTTCAAACCATTTTGATGATTCACACCTTCACCTCATGCCTCCATTTACGTGGTTTCTCCCAACCTCTGGAATCGCCCCTGAACGGATGGATAAGAAGCACCTCATCGAATTTATTTTACCATCAAATTGGAACGTATCAACCCAATTAAACTTGGAGGGACAGAAGGAAATCGATAATGCTCGCCACTGCTCCTATTCTGCCGAGCATCGAGACGCATTGCTTGATGGAATTGCAGAATGCAATGCAAACGAGATTCGTCGTTTTACCGTTGGTGGACGCCAACATTCGCTTCACTATTGGGATGCTGGAGGCCATACACCCAATGAGATCATGATGCAACGATTTATCCATGACATGAAAAACATCATTGCAGAACATCATGCGCTCTTCGGAGAATTGGAAGAGCCATACCATACGATTCTTCATCTCACCGATGGGGGACGGGGCGGACTTGAGCACACAAATTCACAGACCTCAATGGTTCCAAGAACCTCCCTTCAACCGGGTCATGTTGAGGATTATCGAGATCTTGTAAGCTTATTCAGTCATGAGTATGTTCATCAATGGAACGTGAAGCGTTTGCGCCCCAAACGGTTCTTGGATTATGATTTGCAACGGGAGGTCAATACCGATCTCTTGTGGTGGTTTGAGGGAGCAACCTCTTGGATTGGTGACATTATGTGCCTGCGCTCTGGTGCATGGAGTTCAGAAGATTACTTTGCCGATATGAAGCGTAAACTCAAACGCCATCACACGCGAAGCGGTTCCTCATGTCAATCCCTATGCGAGGCGAGTCATGAAGCATGGATTCACCTCTATAGAAGCCACGCTCACTCAAGAGAGACGCAAATATCATACTATCTTGAGGGCGAACTTACAATGTTCGCTTTGGATGCAGAATTGCGAAAACGATCGAAAGGAGAAACCGGAGTCTGTGATCTGATGCAGAAAATGTATGAAAAACACAACATACACGTTGAAGATGAACGGATGAGAGGCGTTCAATACAACGACATTCGCAAGGCTCTCACCTCTCTAAGTGGTGGTCGCAGGCTTGGTTCCTTTTTGGACGATATAACGAAAGAGGCAGGTAACCTTGATTTGGATAGAGCGTTCTCTTTCTTTGGTCTAAAGTACACACCTTCCGAGGAACCAAAACGAAAAGAGGGGACTGAGTCTGTTGTTTGGGAAAACTTTCGTCAAGGATGGCTCGGAGTTCACGTGAGAACTCAAGGAAACAAACTCAAAGTTACCAGTCACATGCAGAATTCTCCTGCTCGTGAGCGGTTGCAAGTTGGAGACGAAATCGTCGCCATCGATGCACTGCGGGTCGTCAATGCCGAACAATTGAAGTCCAACTTGAAAGGAAAAGTCGGTACCTCGGTTCGCGTGATGTTTGCGAGGAATTCTGTTATGAACAGTCTTCTGCTTGATGTCGTCCCTGAACCAAATTACCCAACCGTTTCCACAAGTGAGGGAAATCGATTGTGGAAATCTACGATACGATCGCGTCAGGTTGGCTCGGAGTAAGGAGAGACAAACGGCGCAAAGAAGCGTGGATTGGAGGAAGGTAATCCGAAATTCGATGTCTCGTTGTCTTCGGAGGAAACAGTTTCGCCGAGAGAGCCATATCGATGACGTCCTGTTTTGTGATAGAATCCAAGGATGATGCAGGCCAGAGTTCAAGCTCCACAGTATCGTCCTTCAGATAATCGATGCACACTGCAGGAACACGGGCAAGTTCCAGTCGTTTTGCTACAGCATAGCGATGATGCCCATCAAGAATGGTTCCTGTCGCTTTATCTGCAATCAGTGGCTTGGTGAAACCATCCCATTTAAGCGTCATCTCAAGCAGTTTTTCCATGTTCTTTGGTTTGATCTCTTCATGAGGTTTGAGCCACTCGACTGGGACCAACCGCACATCATTTTCACTCCAAGACATAGGTCGACCTATAAAATCTACAGGATAATGCTTTGTCTTGAATCAACAGGCAAGGTTGAATGTCGGACCTAGACCCTGAGCGCGGAATGGAGGTTTTGCCCCTGCCAAATGCCTTGATGTCAATGGTTGACCGGCTTCCAAAGAGTCTCATCAATGTCCTTGATTGGTTCCATGAAAACAATTCAAGCGTTTGGATTGTCGGAGGTGCCAACAGAAATGCGTTGCTTGGTATCAATGTACAAGAATATGACCTCGCCACTACGATGACACCCGAGGAGATGAAGACATACCCAGATGTAATTCCGACCGGTGAGCGTTACGGAACCATCACGTTCAGGAACAACGGTGATTGCTTTGAAGTTACCACCTTGCGCACCGAATATGGATACAACGATGGGAGAAGGCCGGATGAAGTGCATTGGGGTGATTCGCTTTTGGAAGATCTATCCAGGAGGGATTTCACAATGAATGCACTCGCAATAAACGTAAACAAACAACGATTGTTTGACCCGTTTAATGGAATCAACGATTTGAAACACAAGAGAATTCGTTCAGTTGGGGAAGCGACTCGACGTCTTAGCGAGGATGCTTTGCGAATTTTACGCGCCTATCGTTTTATGGATCAAGGTAAAGCAGGTATTTGGTGGCCTGAACGTCAGCTTAGTGAGGCGCTTCGTGACACCAAACCAATGCTCAACAAAATCGCATCCGAGCGAATTTGGTCTGAGCTCAGGAGAATCCTCCTTGGCGATCATGCGACTGAAATTGTCCAAAGAATGGCTGACGATGGTATATTCAGGCAACTGTTAGCAATCGACTGGATACAAGGCGACCTGCGGATACAACTACTCAATCAAATCAGTGGGAGCGACCCAATCGACCGGTTGGCGATAATGTTGAGAAACTTTGACCAAAACCACTGCGAAGAAGTAGCGAAGAAACTTCGATTGAGCCGTTCGGAAAGGAAAGAACTCATGATTCGGCATTCAAAATTCGGCCATCTTCCAGAAAATATGGATTCCTCCATGCGGATCTACGCCGTTGCTCTAGGTGAATGGAGTCATCAACATTTACAAATTGAGAAATTGTTTGCACGTCATGAATCCTCAAATCTCGGCTACACCGAGACCGATGTTGAACAGCGTATCCAAAGATTGGAGCGACTCAATGTCGATTGGCAGACCAAACCAATCGCTGATGGAGAATTCATCATGCAACGAACGGGTATGGACCAAGGTCCAAAACTCGGAGCTTTGAAAGAGTGGCTGTATCGAGAGCAGGTCGCTCGAAATCTGCAGACATTGGAGGAAATTGACACCCTCCTCTGCACCCTTGCATGGCAGGTAGAGGATTCAACACATTGGCCAAAACTTCAATTCCCCTAACATCATGGACGGTCTATACTGAGATGTAAGGGCGTGAGTAAATGTCGGTCAAAAAAGCGCTTCAAGCAAAAATGGAGGAACACATCCAAGAGATGATCACAACAAACCCAATGATTGGCCAACTCAATACACAATTCACAAGTTGGCTTCTCGGCTCGGGGCTGACTGGAGCAGAAATCATCGGAATGATTGATACGAACATGGATGCAGTCATCCAACCAAGCGAACTTTCGGGCGCCCTCGAGAAAACGACAGGAACGCAGCCACCTGCATGGGTCATCAATGGCCTTGTGTCAGTTCTTGATACGGACAAGGATGGAACTGTTACCGTTTCAGACCTTCACACCTATTTTGAGACCATCGGCTTACCGAGCGGTATTGAAGAGCAACCAGAAGCCGTTCCAGAACCGGATGAGTTTGAAGAGTTGAATCAGGAATTGGAAGAGGAGGCGAGAAAGCAAGCCGAAGAAATCATCCGCCAACAAGAGGCTGAAAAACAACGCAAACTCGAGGAACAGCGGGCGCAGGAAGCTGCTGAAGAAGAAGCTGAACGAATGCGAAAGGAAGAAGAGGCTGCAAAGGCGAAACCCGAGGTTACAGTCATTGACGAGTATGGTGCACCGCTTGGCCACGCACACTTTATCGAAGTCCTTGGTGGTATGAAACTCAGCAGTGAGCGACGAAAGGCGATCGAACAGTCACAATTCCAATCCTGTTCAATTAAGATCAAATCCATAGAGAAGACGCTCGCAGGTGTAGGGCCGCTGAAAAATGGGATGACAATTGTTGGATTCCTTGATGGTGAGGACAAAACGGAAGTTGAGCTCAGATTACCGCCCACTGATACGGAGCGGGCAATGAATTTTCAAATCAATCAATCGGTTGAGTTTGACGCTCGAATTTGCGATTGGAACGTTGGACGCAAGAGAGCAGTGCTGACTGAATCGGATTCAAACAATCTATAGAAGGCTACGGGCGACAACGATACGCTGAACTTCTTGTGTTCCTTCATAGATTTGTGTGATTTTCGCATCTCTGAAAAATCGTTCAACCGGGAATTCTTTGGTATAACCGTAACCGCCGTGAATCTGGATTGCTCGTTCTGTAACCCACATTGCTGCATCACCTGCGTAAAGCTTTGCCATACTTGCTTCTTTGGTGTGACGTGGCCCGTCGTGTTCGTAATGTTGTTGCTTTGCCCAAGATGCTTTGTAGACCAGGTGTCGGGCTGCATCGATCTGAGTCGCCATGTCTGCAAGGTATCCCATGATCATCTGGTGATGAGCAATCGGTTTTCCAAAAGCTTCCCGCTCGTGTGCGTACTTCAGTGAAGCCTCATACGCACCTTGTGCTATACCAAGAGCCTGGGCAGCGATTCCAATTCGGGAATTGTCGAGTGCATTCATGGCAATGGGGAACCCGTTTCCTGAACCTTTGATGACATTTTCAACCGGTACCTTACAGTTTTCCAAAACCAACGTACATGTATCTGAGGAGCGAATGCCGAGTTTGTCTTCTTTCTTTCCGACGGAAAAACCTTCGAAGGATGAGTCTACAATGAACGCAGTGGTTCCACCGTGTCTCTTTACGCCGTAATCGGGGTGATCCACATCTTTTGCGAAAAGAACAATGATCTTTGCTTGTACACCGTTGGTAACCCACATCTTCTCACCGTTCAAGAGGTAATGGGTTCCATCGTCGGAAAGTTTGGCTTTGCACGACATTGCTGCAGCATCTGTACCAGCACCTGCTTCAGAAAGTGAGTATGCACCTACTTCTCCTTCTGCGAGTCTTGAGAGGTAGGTCTTTTTTTGGTATTCGTCACCATGCAGTGCGATTGTTTTTGCACACAGACCGACATGAACACAGAACATCACCGAGAACGAAGGATCGATGCGAGCAAGTTCCTCGACAATGATCGATTCCGATATATCGTCCACGGGCATACCTCCATAATCCTCTGGAACGGTAACGCCTTGCAAACCGAGTTCGAGGAATTGTTTCCATTCCTCCGATGGAGGTGTCTGGGTCTGGTCGCGGTGCTCTGCTGTGGGTGCTAGGACCGTCTCTGCAAAGTCCCGTACCATGGCTCGAATCATGTCTTGTTCATCGGTTGGTTTAAAGTCCATCCTCTCACCATTCCACGCTAGGTGTGGCCCTCTCTTAATGGATGTGCTGTGTCCATATCGCAACGAACATGGCGATGATTCATATAGGAGTTGTTTGAGCCGCGTATAGGTGACAGCACGTGGAAGAAGAAGTTGTTGAATTTAACATCGCACACAACCGCAAATACTCGATTGACCATCTCTGGTATCAAGAAAAAGATGATGAAAAAATCATGGTCGGTATCAGTGAATTCATGGGCGTTGAAATCGGAGAAGTTTTGCGCGTAATTCTTCCGCAAGCCGAGACCGTCGTCGATGAGGGTCAGGATATGTTTTCGTTGTGGACAGCAGAGGAAAAAATAGCGTTCACTGCACCATTCTCAGGCACTATTACTGAGGTAAACGGCGAAGTCGAAATCAATCCAGACCTTGTCAACGAATCCGCATACGACCTAGGGTGGATTTTGGTTCTACAACCGTTCCAATTTGACATGGAAAACCTACTGGAGCCTGATGAGTACGTCGAGTACCTGTCCGAACTGTAAAGAAAGATGTGGAAGCATGAACGGCCCATTTCAGCAGTTGAAGGAATCTCTCCTCGCTGCGCCAGTGGTTTGGAAGGGCGAGTATCCTTACTTTGTTCATCCGATTACGGACGGTGTGCCTCGATTGGACCCCGCAGTTCTCTCATCTGTCGTGGAGCTCATTGAGCAAATTGTGGATTGGGATTCAATCGATCTCATTCTCGGAATCGAAGCGATGGGGTTGCCGCTTACGAGCCCTTTGTCAATGCGAAACAATCGTCCACAAGTGGTAGCACGTAAGAGGTCCTACGGACTCGATGGCGAAATTAGCATCGGCCAATCAACCGGCTATTCCAAGGGCAAGATGTATCTGAACGACATCAAAAAAGGTGAAAGGGTGCTTGTTGTTGATGATGTTCTTTCAACTGGAGGGACTCTTGATGCGATCATCCAGGGAATCGAAACCATCGGGGCTGTTGTGGAGACCGTTGTTGTGGTTGTAGAGAAGGGTCCAGGACTCGCTGAACTTCAAAGGAAATACACGCACATTCAAATCTCATCTCTTGTACGATTGGAAATGAACGGTGAAAGGGTCGTTCTTCTGAACGAGGTGATTTGATGGACTTGAAACGACATGATTTCAAACTTGAAGAACTCATTCAGCGCATCCAAAAGAACGACAATCGGTTGGTTGCTCTTCAAGTTCCTGAAGGATTAAAGATGCAGGCTCTTGAAATGATGGATGAAATTGAAACCGGTTCTGGAGCCAAGGTTGTACTTGCTGCTGATCCTTGTTACGGTGCTTGTGATCTCGTTCATGATAAGATGAAAATGATGGGCATTGAACTCGTCGCTCACATGGGTCATTCGCAAATGAACATCGAGTCGGGAATGCCAACGCAATTTATTGACGTTACATACGATGGAGACCCAGAACTTGCACCAGTACTGCCAATGCTCAAAGCGCACCTTGAAATTGCAAAAAAAAGAATGGCTGAGCAGCATAATGAAGCACTAAGCGAGGAAGAAGCACAGGAACGATTCATGGATGCAGTAGGACGAATGACCCCTCTGAAAGATACAAAACTTGGGCTCGTTGGAAGCATCCAGCATTTGCATCTTCTTCCTGAGTTTCACGACCGTCTTGAACAAGCTGGTTTTGACGTCACAATACCAATGGGTGGGGCAAGGCTAACGTTTCCAGGACAAGTATTAGGTTGCAACTATTCTGGAGATGACGAAACCATTGGCCACTACCTGTTCCTTGGAAGTGGAGACTTCCATCCGATAGGTTTGGTTCTTCATACAGGGAAGCCACTTGCTATGCTGAACCCATACTCTGGGGACGCTGTAGAAATGTCGTTTGAACGCATTGAGCGAATTCTAAGGCAGCGCTTTGGATTAATCATGTCGTCTATGGACGCACAAAAGTTTGGGATATTGATCGGTGAAAAGCCAGGACAGATGCGAAGAACTCTCGCTCTTAGGATGAAGCGCTTGCTGGAAAAGCACGGCAAGAAAGGTTACCTACTTGCCCTTGAACATGTTGGACCGGACTTAATTGATTTCTACCCTGTTGATGCGTTTGTCAATACAGCCTGCCCGCGAATTGCAATTGATGACGCCATCAAATACGCCAAACCTCTCATCACACCCTTTGAACTTGAAGTAGCTCTCGGTGAAAAAAAATGGGAACTTGGATATCAATTTGATGAAATCCCGTGAACTTGAACTGCTTTTGCTTGAAACCGAGCGAGTGTTCAAGAACGGTTGGCGTCAAGATGCAATCAACATGAGCGACTATCTCGACCGGATTGGCTCAGGATTCATTTTACTGAACCCTGACCCTCTGGACTTTGACTACATCCCAGAGAGTATGGTGGGACGCGAAAGCATTCAAACAACATTGGCGGGTAAATTTCATTCCATCGCTCATCCCAATGGTAGTGCAAACGTCGTAATTACGGGACCTGTAGGGAGTGGGAAAACCCTTCTCGCTCGTAGCTTTTGTCGGGACATTGAACACCACCTTCGGAACAAACGCCCGCTTCGAAGCGTCCATATCAATTGCAGAAATGCTACAACCAATGTCCGTGTTGCACAACGTATTGTTCAATCCCTAGACCCCGGCCATCCCGACCGTGGACTTTCAATGGGAGAATTGTTGAGTAGTTTGAGGAAACTGCTGCGAAACAGCGGTCGTCATCTGATTGTGGTACTGGATGAGGTTGATCACCTGCTGAGAAAATCCGGTAACGATCTCATCTATCAATTGCTTCGTATCGATGAAGATCAGGATGGAAGTGGAACGCTATCGTTGATTCTCATTAGCCAAGAACAAGTTCTTGATGTTCTTGAAAACGCTGTTATATCTCGATTTGGGCACACAAACCACATTCCAATACCCCCTTATGATGTGGAAGGGCTTCTTGCAATTGCACGCCAACGTGCAGAGGCGGCGCTGAATCCTCGCTCTTGGGACGAGGAAATTCTGATGCTCATTGCAACCTCTGCAGCGCCTTCTGGCGATGCTCGACAGGTCATTGAACTGCTTGGAGCATCGGTTGAACATGCAGAATCAGATGGTAAGAAACTGCTCATGCCAGAGCATGTACAAACAAAAGCCAAAGATGTTCCTCAGGTCATGCCAGAGGACGTTCTTGATGATTTATCTGGACATCAAATGCTGGTATTGCTTGGAATCTGCCGTCGTTTACGAAAAGCTGAATTCATGACGAGCAAAGATGTTGCATCCATGTATGCTGTGGTTTGTGAAGAATATGAAGCCAAACCGCGTAGTCACACAACTGTTTGGAAATTCCTCAAACAAATTGAGGAACTGGACATCATTGCTACGAGAGTGGATACTGTTGGCGAAGGGCGTGGACGCACGACACACATCTCGATGCCACATGCACTTCCAGTAGATGTTGCTGCTCGAATTGAAGGACGTGTTTTACGAAAACTCAAACGCAAGTGAACAAAAGAGCATGCGGTGAGGCTAAATAGGGGTCGTTTGTCGCTAAGTTGCTAGAGGAATGCGTCATGGCTGATGGAAATTCATTTGTTGCAGTGGTCAACGACACCACAACCAAGTTGACCCGAACCACCAAAAACGGGAAAAAGAAGACCTATTCGCCCTCGTTCAAAACAGTCATCTCTGGAAACAATCACGCCCAATTGCTTGGCAAAAAAATTGGTGATGTCATCGACGGTATGTTTGTCGGAGAAGGCGACGCAACTCTAACTGGATACAAACTCGAAATCACAGGTGGCTCCGACAAAACCGGAACTCCAATGCGACGTGATCTTGAGGGCGGTTCACGACAAGCAATCCTTGTCACTGCGTCCACTGGTTTCAAAGGTCATAACCTTGTCTTCAAGACCAAGAAAGGCGAGAAGAAGCGATTTCGCTACAAACCAGAAGGCATGCGCAAGCGACGTGTTTTCCGAGGCAATACCGTAACCCAAGACACGCGACAAATCAACCTGAAAGTTATCGAGACTGGAAACATCGGTCTTGACAAATTGCTCGGTGGAGAAGAAGCAGCGGAGTGAAACCCGAGAGGGTTGAATCGATGATTGGGGGTGTGGAAGTATGGCACGAAAACTTCCATCCCAACCAGAGGTCAACATCGGATTGGTTGGTCACGTAGATCACGGAAAAACCACCCTTACACAAGCACTATCAGGGGTTTGGACCGATACCCACTCAGAGGAGCGAAGACGTGGGATTTCAATCAAGCTCGGATACGCAGATACCGCATTTTACAAGACGAAATCGGGGCAATACTACGCAACCGGTCGGAATCCAGAGGGTGGAGATGATGTTGACTCTGAATTGCAACGCGTTGTATCCTTCGTCGATGCTCCTGGTCACGAGACATTGATGGCAATCATGATTACTGGCGCCTCGATTATGGACGGTGCTATGCTGATGGTTGCTGCGAACGAGACGTGCCCACAGCCTCAAACACGTGAACATCTGATGGCACTTGAGATTGCAGGGATACAAAACATTGTCATCGTACAAAACAAAATCGACCTTGTCTCACGAGAACGTGCGTTGGAATCTTATCAAGAAATCCAAGCGTTTCTCGACGGAACAATCGCAGAAAATGCACCGATTATCCCTGTATCTGCACATCATGATGTTAATCTGGACGTCTTAATCGAGGCGATTGAAAAAACCATTCCTACACCAAATCGTGATTCGGATGAACGTGCTGTCATGCACATTGCACGCTCTTTTGATGTCAATCGACCGGGTACCCGTCCAACGAAATTGACGGGTGGAGTAATTGGTGGTTCAATTGTTGAAGGAACTTTTTGCGAAGGAGATGAAATCACAATTGGACCCGGACGCAAAATTGAGAATGGAAACAAATCCCACTGGGAACCGATTGAAACAACCATCACAAGCATGCAAGGCGGCGGGGGAAAGCGCAATCAAATGACTGCAGGAGGGCTTTGTGGTTTTGGCACAATGCTAGATCCCTCGATAACAACCGCTGACAATCTCTCCGGTCAAGTTCTTGCTAAGAAAGGAGAATTACCGCAGGTTCGTACAGAATGTGCAATTGAAGTTCACTTGATGAAAAACATGGTCGGTGGCGAAGGAGAATCAGAAGACAAAATACACCCTCTTCGAAACAATGAGATGTTGATGGTTAATGTAGCAACTTCAACCTCAGTTGGTATTGTAAAAGGGGTTGAAAAGGGCAAAGCAAGCCTCCAGCTTCGTCTTCCAATTTGCGCAGACCAAGGTCAAAGAGTATCCCTCTCTCGTCGAGTTGGCGCCAGATGGCGCCTCATCGGTCACGGAACCATTCTTTGAGGTGAACCAATGGGCGACGTGCTCATCGATTCTTGTGGCTGGGTTGCCTTGGTGGATGGAGGGTTCAACATCGATACCTCACTCTCAAAACTTGTCGGTCCACCGCACTTTATTCTCTTAGACCTGGTTCTTGACGAATTGGAGGCCATCGATCAAAGCCGATCACGCGGAAACAAACTCATGCTGGATTTGTTACTTCAACGCTCAACGCAGATTGATTACGTAGTATCGCATACGGACGATGCATTGATTGAGATGGCAAAAGAACGAGGTATTCCAATCCTTACCGTCGATGCAAAACTCAAACGTCGTTCCCTCGAGAACGGTGTCGCTGTTGTTGAAGTTCTTCAGGGGAAAAACATCCGTTTGATTAACGGTCTATAGGATGTATTACCCTGCCTCTTATGTAACGTTAATTTTTTACAACAAATATTATCTTCATTTTCCAATTAAACGTCGGTGATTATATTATATATTTGCAATTTTATAACATCGTTATGGAGTTCAATTTGAGACATCAATTGGGCAATGCTGAGCGTTCATTACAACAAAAACTCATTCAATTGGGAACAAATGAGAACACTGCAAGCGTGCTTATCTGTTTGCACCTTCAAGGAGCAGCTACATCAAAAGATCTTCAATGCCATTGCAACATAAGGCAGCCAGACGTCAGTATGGCAATAACAGAACTTCGAGAAATGAATCTTGTGCATCACTCTCCGCAAACCGAACCGACCAGGGGTCGACCTGCTCACATCTACAGATTACGAATGAACCTCGAACAATCCATTCAACCTTTCATAAATCGAGCAAAAAAACG
>CALBFP010000093.1 GCA_937894115.1 uncultured euryarchaeote | reverse complement strand
CGTCGTGGTCATCACCGTGGTCGTCATGGTCATGGTCATCATGGTCGTCTCCATGATCGTCGTGGTCATCACCGTGGTCGTCATGGTCGTCTCCATGATCGTCGTGGTCATCACCGTGGTCGTCATGGTCATCTCCATGATCGTCGTGGTCATCACCGTGGTCGTCATGGTCGTCTCCATGATCGTCGTGGTCATCACCGTGATCGTCATGGTCTTCTGAAGGGAACGTCAGCGTGTTGACGACCCGCTCTGCATGAAGTTCCAAGTCGTCTGCGTGGTTCTCGCTTTCGATAAGTTCAGATGCCACGAAAGGCCCCTCTGCCAGGAGTTCGCAAATGTCTGCCTTGAGAATGCCCTCATAAGTGAGGTCGACTTCTCCGGTTGGCATCTTGTGTGTTTCAACAGAGACTAGGTCGCCTGACCCCAAGCTGTCGAGGGTTGCATCGACCCAAGTTTCCAATCCGAGTCCGTGGTAAAAGAACATCTCAGCGTTCTTGAGTCGGACAAGGTCCGAAGGGGACGGTTCGTAGTCGTGAACTGGAACGTTCGACGGTGCTAGAATTTCAACGGTTTTACTGTCTCCGACGATAGCTGAAACGATTTGTTCGACGTGATATGTTGATACGACAATATCAGCGTATTCTTCATCATCATCACCGCCAAGACACCCTGCAAGGCTAGAAAAAATCAAAACGCTCGCCATCAATATTACATGCATGCTCTTTTTTCGCATGGTTGTTCCAGATTTAATACATATATAATATAATTTAATAATTAGGTCTTGACGAAATATTATTACCAAGCAGGATGACCCAATTGCATGAGCCGAGTTATATCGTTCAGCGTTGACAACCAGTTTGCTGATGAGTTGGAGAACCTTGTGAAAACATCTGGATATGACAACAGAAGCAGATTCTTGCGAGACGCATCGCTTCACATGGCGGAGGAATTGCAGCGCGGGAGTCTTCAAACGATGGACGCCAATATAGAGATCGAGGGAATATTGATTGTATTTTTTCAACATGGAATCGAGCAAAAATTGCACGACATCCGACATTCTGGAGAGATAACGGTCACGTCGTACAGCCACTCAAGCCAGTTCAGCAATCTCTGTGTTGACATGATGCAAGCATTTGGCACCGCTGGAAAAATGCGGAAGGTCATGCAACAACTTCAGAAAACCCAGGATGTTGATCGAGTTACCTTCGTTCCAGCGCCCCTTCGAGACCACGGTTGCTGTTAGTCATTAACCGAATATCGTCGGCGACTCAATTGAGAATCCGAGCAAAACAGCGGCAAGCAAGACCCATCCTGTGAGCATAGAAATTCGAAACAGTGTGTTTTGAAAATCAACCAAACGCTCCATACGCAAAACGACGTAGATGTTTGCAAGAGCCATGAGGCCAGCTGCAGCCAAGAACCAAATTCCATCCATTGGGTCGGCTACAGCAAAACACGCAAACCAAAGCAAGGAAAGTTGAATCGTCGTTCGTGTGGTAGCGACCTCTCCGAACTTGGAAGGAAAAGAGTGAATTCCTTGTTTTCGATCGTTTTCAGCATCCATTCGTGCGTAATTGATGTCAAATGCTGCAATCCAGAAAACAACACCAAGGGATATGCAGAAAATTGTTGGAGCCCAAAGTTTCGTGTTCGTGATTGCTTCCCATCCGTGAACGTCTGCAGCGATTGCAACCCAAGCTCCAGCAGGTGCAAGGCCTAAACAAAGCCCGAGCCAGAAATGACAAAGCCAGGTGAATCGTTTGGTGTACGGATAGACAACAAAAGCCAACACAGGAAGCCATGCCATGGCCAGAGCAACCGTGTTGAGCAATCCAGCACTTACGAGGAGCAGAACAAGAAACAGTGCTGAGAGAAGCCATGCGGTTTGAATGCGCATGCTGCCGGATGCGAGATGTCTGCCTTCTGTACGGGGGTTGGCAGCATCGATATCTCGGTCTATGATGCGGTTGAGTGTCATAGCAAGTCCTCGTGCACCCACGGCGGCAAGGAGGATCCACAGCAAATCGATTCCAATGCGATCGTCGAATTGTTCGAGAGCGAGAAAATAGCCAATGAGGACAAACGGAAGCGAAAACAAGGTGTGTTCAATTTTGACAAATTCTGCGATTTGCTTGAAGTTCATGCCTTCACCTGAATTCCAAGTGTGGAGGCCATTGGTATTTGTCAAGTTCGGGATGTTTACGCACCGCGTTGAGGGTTTCTTCCGAATGCATGGTTACTGCAGGCCATCGGCGTACACCGTGTTCACCGGACGGGATTGGAGTCGTTGCGTCCCAACACATTCGTTCCTTTTTCTCATCGAAGGTGAGTCCACGTCCAACATCAAATCTTGAGGTGAGTTGCCAAAGGAGTCGTCGACGGGCTTTGTTGCAGTGCAAATCCAGATCGTCGTTGGTGATGAACAACCATCGCAAGGAGGAAGAAGAATCCAATTGCCAAATTTGATTTTTCAATTGAGATATTTTTTCTCTCCGTGCAGATTCTGCGGCGTCGTTTGACTCACTTGAACCCTCTCTCGGCGAGGGTGAGGCAGGGATGTTTGTTGTGACAACGAGCATGCTGTCTCGTAGCATCCGTGCATCGGTTACGTCCCCGATTGCAAGAACGTCGTCAATCGCATCAAACGTTGGTGCCGGTTCAAGGCCTTGTCGCCACGCTGGCACATTTTGTTTGAAAGATCCTTCAAGCGGTTCGTTTGAAGATCGTGGGTCTGCTGCAGCGAGGGTCGTTGCGTCAATGAGAAGTTTTGAGTGAACGTTTTCGTAGGGGCTTGCAGCCTCAAGAGAGTCCGCTACCATGCCATCAAGCACCACAACGTCGGTGGCGATGTGCACATTGTTGTTCATTGCATCGAGAAGCGCTTCAAGATCTTTGGGATCTTGGTCCTGATCGATGACGATCATGCTCTTGAGAAACATCATTTGGCCAGCACCGAACAAACCAAGAGCGGTTTTCCGACCTTGTCGAGGATAACGTTGTTTGGAGGATACGATGGCAAGGTTGTGGAATCCTGTTTCAAGCGGCAGATGCACTCCAATGACATCTCGGTGCTGGAAGCGGAGTACAGGTGAAAACTGGCGACCAATTGCCTCGCCGAGATATCCGTCTTCCATTGGTGGAAGTCCGACGATGGTCGCTGGTAACATGGCGTCCTTTCTGTGCGTTATTGCAGTGACGTGGAGCACGGGATATTGTCCCGTAAGAGAATAGAATCCAAAATGATCTCCAAACGGGCCTTCAGTTCGGGTTTCTCCTGGTATACAGTATCCTTCGATGACGATGTCGGCCTCGGCAGGGACCATCAAATCTTGACTGACAGCCTTGGTAATCCGCAGTGAACGTCGTCCAAGAATGCCTGCAAACTGATACTCGCTTAGATTGTCCGGAAGAGGTGCTATGGCTGAGAAAATAAGTTCCGGCGGCCCGCCGATACAAATGGCTACAGGCATTCTTTCCCCACTTGCTGCTGCATGATCGGCCGCATGCTTGTGTATTTGCCAGTGAAGACCGATGTTTTTCTCGTCGAAAACCTGAGCACGATACATTCCGAGGTTGTGCTCACCGGTCTTTGGGTCCTTGGTGACCACAAGTGGAAGCGTTACGAAGTGACCTCCATCCATAGGCCATGTTTTCGGAATTGGAAGCTTCGTTAAATCAGGTTCTTTCATTCGAACTTGTTGACATGGAGCAGCAAACCGTTTTTTTCTTGGCGGCATAGCGAAAGCATCCCTTGCTAAAGGAAGAGCCTTCCACGGCATTTTGACGAAGGTTCCGATGTCTGGCTTCATCATAGCAGTCATCCGATCACCAACTTCTGTCTCGTGCGATGCGCCCAACGCATCCAAGGTTCGTTGATGGCTGCCGAAAAGGTTCATGACCATAGGCATGGGTGAAATCGTCCCATCGGGAAGCCGTGGCTGTTCAAAGACAACAGCAGGTCCATCGTTCTTAACCAGAAGATCTGCAATGGCGCCCGCTTCGTAAGCAACATCAACAGGTCTGTTGATGCGCAACACCTCGCCTTTTTTCTCGAGATGTTTTAGAAATCGCCGTAGACGTACCCAAGCCACAACCTATCGAAACGGTTTGTACCTTTGAATCGTCGCATTTGGGCAGCAGAAATTTGGCGGTCGAATTCGACAGCGTTGGGAATCGCCAACTTACTGAGGGGGACCAAACCGTTCCATCATCGCTGATAGAAATTCTGCCTCATCGTTGAGGTTCCTCATGGCGAGCTTGAACGCTGTACAGACGCTTTGATGAACCTGTGCCGGTTTCTTGAATCCCTGATAGTTGGTTGCGTACCACCTGTCACGTCGAGCGACTTCCCAAACGTTGAGACCTGGGACGCTGCTTCCGGTTCCATCGCCGAAATAGTTGTACTTCGTACAGGTAAGGACTGGTTTTCCGTTGACCCATTTCATTTTTCCAGTACGATCGACATAATCCTTCTCACGGCTGATGTCCGCCAATTCTCTCATGGAGTGGTCGTTCAGTCCAAACTCAAGCAGCATCCCTGGTAGAATGGCAACGGTACCGGTAACATCCGCATCGGCATCATGAGCACCCTCCAAATCAGTACCAACCCATCGCTTGTGGGCATCCACGAGCTTACGGCCCTCAGATTTGTTCCAAATTGCTAATGGATCGATGAATTTCTTCTTTGAAATCGGTGTCGGGTCTTGGCCCAGACGCGTCAATTCACGCTCAAGAACGCTGATATCAAAATCGACGTTGTATCCAAGAATGTAGTCAGCAGCATTTACATCATCCATGAAGGATTCTAGCATGGCAACGGTGAGGGGAGGAAAATCTGCAAGGTCTACCATGGACAACTTGTGCTTATCGTGCCATTCGGATTCCCAATTGATGGTTGGCAGGCATTTGAATCCGTTGGATTCGGTTAGCCCCCCCTTTCCATCCCACCATCCCCAAGCCAACTGAATGAGCTGATCGCTTTCACTCAAACCAGTTGTTTCTGTGTCAAAAACAAGTACTCGTACTTCTGAATCTGATGTCATGGTGTTCACAAAAGAACACCATCTGCCGACCTTAATTAATGGTACCACAGTGGTAACTGCCGAGCACACCGCTCAGACTGTTAAAGAGGATGATTAAGAAAAAAGCCTCACCGAGGACCTGAATCTTCGGTGAGGCGGAGAGCCACTTTTGTGGCAACACTCGTCGAACGAGTCAACAATCAAAAAGGTCCAAGCGCCTCAAAGGTGCTCGATGCCTTGCTTCTTGACGTTAGCCTTCTTGATTTTGTCTGGGAGCCATGCAGGGCCACCGGCTGGCTTGTCGACCATTGAGATCGAGCCAGTGAAAACGTGTACACGCTTGGTGCCACGCTCTCGTAGGCGGATGTTCGTGTGTCCACGGGTTGCAGCTTTGAGGGCTGCTCCTCGTGGTTGCTTGCTCGCAAATACTTGGCTTGTGTCTTTACCGTTCTCCATGAGAACGAAATACTTCTTGTCTGACATTTGGATTACCTCCGAACCTCAATCACAACTTCTAGTTATTATATTTTTTCCCGAAAAAAGGCTATACTGCTCCACATATGGTTCTCAGTACCCCTTTCCGAGGCCCTAAATTTCGAAAATCGAGGCACTGCGGAACTAGAATTCTGCACCCGCAAGCGTCTTTGAATCAAGAATACCCGGGATTTGCCGAATCGACTCAACAACCGAAGTTGCGATGGATGCTAGATCTTCTGCAATGAGTTTGACGATCAAATCGTAATCTCCGAACAAAACGGTTACATCCGCTATATTGTCCATTTCTTTCAATCGAAGGTAAACGTCACGCTCCACTCCCGGCGTCACATTGAGCAACACATAACCTACTGCCATGGCGAACGGATGCGCCTCATCGATTTAGAATAATATCTCATCGGTCTTGTTGTCTGCTGATTCCAGTCGAGAAGCGTGTTCCTCACGAACGGAATCCCATTGCTCATCCGTCCAATCAACCGGTTTTTCACCTTGCAACCATAGAACAAAGGCTTCTTCAGTCCACCCATCCGGTACCTCAGGCGTCGTGTCTGTTAAGCTCATTAGCGAAGCCTCGGCTTCAGCAATGCCGTCAGCGGTAAGTTGTTCGAAATCATCGAGAGAGTCGTCGGATGCCCATTTCTCTTCAGTGCTACGTTTGCGTAGAAGAGCAATCGTTGTGAAAACCACAACAAGGATTCCGAAGAAAAGCAAAATCAATGATGTTGAAGGGGCGGCGTCAGCTTTGGTGTCTTCGAGGTCGTATGTGTTGTTGCAATTGATACGACATTGATAATCGGTAACAGCGATGCTATTGGGAGATGACCATGTTCCAGATTCACCATCAGAGTCATCGCATTGGGCTTGAATCGAAAGAGATTCGGTGGTCTCGTTGAGAGTTCTTGGTAACGGCCACAACATTTTGCTGGCGCCTTGGAAATCTTGTGATACGATTGGATTGAATGCTTTCTCCCACAATGTTTCTCCATCATCGCCGTTGGCTGTTACCGTGCAAGACACGTCATCAAGCCCATCCAAATCGGTGACTGCGAGTTCAAATACGAGGTCTGTCCCAGCCTCGACCGTCGCTGGTACACTACCATTGACGACAGGTGGTGCATGTCGAAACAGCATTGGAACTTGCATCGAAGCAGGGTAACCATCAATCGTTGAAACAATCAGTTGAATCGATCCCTCAGCAGAAGCAAATGAACCGTCCAGTTGAAGTCGGAACCAGTAGTAATCCTCGCCCGAACCTTGCAAGCAACCGTCCGTTGCTTGCGCCCAATTTGGCTCTTGTACCAGCGGTGCGTTGACAGACCAACCCAGTTGACGTAGGGACAACTGAATGCTTTCAAGCGGACGTTCGCTTTCCACAAGTGCTCCCAGAATCGCTGGATGACCAAACATCAATTCATCGATTGAACCCGATTCATCGCATGGAATCAAGTTGATGATTCGAGGAGCATTGAGCACCATCGGGATGCTTGTTGTCGATGAGGAGGTTACACCACGAGAATCCTGAAGCACAACCAGAACTTCGATCTCACCCGCTTCGAGAATTTCTTTTGGCGGATTCAATGGGATGAGGACCTCTCCTTGATTGACATATCCTTCGACGGAGATGATTTGCAAGCCGTATCCTGGCCAACGAATTTCGACATCGGCAAGATACGAATTCACGTTATCGTCGTCATCATCAACGACAATCCGGAGATATTCGTTGTTGTTGTCAACAATTCGATCGATTGCTTCTGTGGTATTGTTTTCGAAAAACAGGCTGATGTTTGCTGCTCGATCCGATACTCGGATGGTACGTTGTGCGACGAGACTTCCATCATCCTTACGCATTTCGACATCAATGGGCTGGATGGAGGATCCGTTTTCGATGAAATACGTCGCTTGGTAGCAATGATGGTTTGCATCGCTCTTTTCGACGTAATGCAACTCACCTAATTGTCCTCGAGAGACCAAGAACTGAGGTTGTTCGGAGATGTTGTCATGGTCTACATCGAGCACGCATCCGGTTATTGTTTGGGGAATGCCGCGAAGAATGCCCATAGGCGATGTTGATGGCAATTGACCAATACCAAGCCACTGAGCATCAGCATTCGACACATGTGGGCCGAACCAAGATGCAGGTGCATCCAGAACGGTTGAAACGTTTTCAACAAGCGATTCCGTCATCAGAGCGAGTTTATCCATTGCAGTGATGCGCAAAGCAAGTTTGCCCGTCGTTATGTTGATTGGAAGCGTAATCATTGCTTCCCATGTCGTGCCGTTGTCGCTTGAACCCATGGAACCAACATGCCAAGTTGCGTTTGCAAGCGTACAAACTTCACAAACGACGCTCCAAGCCATTTGCACGGAAACAACACGCTCGTCATCGGATGCAATCACCGTGCAGAGGAAGGAATCACCGCGAGCGTACTCATCCTGATCGCATGCTACCGAATCGATTGATGGTGCGGCGTTGACCCATATTCTGACGACCACAAAATTGTTGTCTGTGTTTCGTTCAAAGGACGATGAATTGTCGTGTGCATAACGAACCCGAACGTCGAGCCATCCGGATTGAGTAGGCGTTACTGGAACGGAAACGGACATACGAGATCCGTTTTGATCACCACCAACAATGCTGACATTTGTTGATGCCATCAGTACCGAACCCTGCAAATTGATGACATCGATGTGTCCTTGCCCTCCTGCCATACCTCTGTTCTGAAGAGCCACTTCGATGTATCCTGTTTGTCCAACAGAGAAGTTGTTGAGCGTTCGTGTATCAAGAAGTTCAACATCGTGCAAGGTGCTGAAATACGGTGCCATTTTTGGATCACCAACCACAACGCCCATCCATGAAAGGTAGGTGTTTGCTGCAGCATTTGCCTCAGCAAAATTGTAACCTTGAGCATACATCGAGAAAAGGACGCTTGGTTGTCCGACTGCAGTTAAGTACGGTTCGTAGACATAGCCTTTGACGCCACTGACACCATCCTCGAGCAAATCCGCAACGAGAGATTGGCCGTAAGTGGTGCCAAGGTTGAACGAACGGCCACCTGTTGATACAGCGGTCTCGGCTATGGAACCGTTCAGCCATGACATGTGAGGACGTATCGCTTTGAGACTGAAACCATCGAGATATACCGACCCGCTGGTTGATGTTGCAACTACGTTCAGTGGGATGAAAATACGCAGTGATGAAGCATTTTGGTGCGGGCGGAAGCGCATCGCATCCACCCCCCAGTTGTTTTCGAATGTGTTTGCCTCCGATGTGTTTGTCGATAGCACGTTTCCTTGTTCGTCGATGGCTTCAACAATCATGGTGTAGCTCCCGTAAACATCACCATTGCGTTTACCTTCAAGAGAAACAATCCAAGCATGACCTTTGTTTTCTGTATCTATGGTGACAATTTGTTCAAGAGAAGCACCTGATGCTCCTGAGCCAGAATAGGCTTGACAGTCTTGGTAGATGTCACGGCTTAGTATTGTAATTTCATCGTCCGAAAGGGCGCTTTCCCAAACCATCACCTTGTCGATCATGCCTTCGAAATACGTCGAACCCGCTCGGTTCACGCCCAATTTGTACAAGTCTATGTTGTTCAGCGAACCGGACGGAAATGAGGTCGTGCGAACATGAACGCCGTCCAAGTATTGACGAGCTTCACCGTTGTCAAAGACGGTAGCAAGATGCATCCACTGTTGGGCCTCAACATCACCAAAAGCGTGGGTTTGGTTGTTGTGCAACCTCCATTCTCCGCTGAAGATTGCATGTTGGAACGAGGTGTTTGAGCCAGCGTTGTTGGAAACAGCAAGCACGGATGCATAATTTGGAAGTGTGGTTGAATTTGCCCAAACCCATTGACTGACTGTGAAATTCCCAACCCAATCATCGACATCCACTTCGGTATAATCGTCGACACCATCGTACCACAGGCACCCTCCATCGGCACAACTTCGCCAGTTTGTAGCATCCATGTTGCGGAGGGTTAACGTCGAGCCGTTGGCAACCGAATCGTTGGTTTGGTTCCCCGCACCCTCATCAAAATTCCATGCATGAATCAGCGTCGAGGGTGAAGGAGGTTTACCATCAGAAACAACAAACGCAGTTGCTGGCACCATTGCTTTGCTTTGATTTGGTCCTTCCCATTTCAGATGCAAACCGTGCGGTCCTCCTCCTTGGAAAAATTCAATTTTGAAATCGTGCAAGCCCGTGGACAGATTACGAACGCCTGAGCGTTCGCGCATTCCGTGCGAACCGTAATTGGTAATGAGACTCGTACCATCCAACCACAACTCACTACCGTCATCGGTGGTCAAGTAGAACGTCCAATTTCCTGTTTCAGGAATGTCGATGAGGCCGCTAAATCGGGCACCCCAATTGTTCTTGAAACGATCGTCTAAACCAGGATAGGGGGAATTCATTGAATTGTATTGAAGAGATGACTCAATACGGGTGTGCTCAGGTATGCGATCGATGAGGGATGGCATCGAACCGGTATTGAAACTCACACCCTCGTTGTCAAAATACTCTGCGAAGATGCCTTGCGTGCCGTTGCTTGACTCATCCGAACAAGACGCAGAAATGGATGCTTCTACAGCGGAATTACCGCCGTTTTTGACGTCTGTTTGGTACTTCCATGCGAATGCGTCACCCGCTGAGAGGGTGGGCACGGTTGCATTCCAATATCGCATACCGCTTGACCACGATGCATCCTCGGTCTCAAATCCAGAATTTCTGCCCCAATTTCGCCCCCAATCTCCGTCATTGGACCCCCAAGAGGCGTAACCCATCACATTGCTAACATTGGTGACAAATCCGGTTTCTTCGTCAAAATGAACGCTTTGATTGTACAATTCAGAAAGCGTTGCGTTTGCAGCATACAAATCGTCGTTCCAGAATTTGTATCCAGATTCGTTGCGGTTTGTTGCCAAATCCAAAACATAGGTCCCACTTTGCCCTAAACTGTTGTTCGCTTTTTGAATAAGGTTGAGCGCAGTTTCAACGGTGTATCCTGTGAGTCTTGTTACCAGGTAAAAACCGTGTTTCTGTCTTGAAAACGACTCAAAATCACCGCCTGATAAAGGCCCATAGGTGTGCGTTGACCAGTAATTGCCACCGATGCTGCTGTTGTAGGATCCTCCAAGCAACGCGAATTCCTGATCGAAGGACGCTTTGTCTTGTCCACCGTTGACGCGCAGAGGCATTCCTTTGCTTGTAACCAAATAATTCATGTCGGACAAGTTGCTACGGTTGTTTAACATCTCTAAAAACGGAACGGCAAAGTACTCATTGAATTGATCGCGATTGATGGTTTCGCCTGTTGGCGTACCGTCCAAATCAAACACAAACACTCGATTGAGGCTGATGTTTCTCGCCTCAACAAATGCCCATCCAATTGTTTTACTCGCATCTGATTTGTTGTTGATGAGCACGCCAACATCGCTGTAATCGTACACATCAACGGTGTTGAAACCGTTTGGAACAGCGATGGTTTGGTTGTCCAAATTCAGCCAGTTTTCGCCGGTTGTGAAGCCTTGGAAAAGACGTTCTTCTGACTCCAAAACACGGGCTTCTTCTTCCAATTGAGGCGGTTCGAATAAAACGCTAAACAGAGAACCGAGCATGAGCGACACGAGAAACAAACTTGTTGCTCGTCCTGCCATAAGCAGCCGACATCAAATCCCAGTTTAGCAGTATTGATAAAATCCCCATGATTTTGATGACCAAACCTGCAGTTCCCATCAGAAAACCACTGAAAGAATATGAAGGGTAGCCCCCTGTGAGAGATTGATGGCGGAGTTGTACATGGCCCGGACCTGCAAGTGGGGTACACTGCGCGTTGTCGGCGGAGACGTCTGGAACTATGAAGGAGACGTACTCATTACTCCTGCAAACAATCGACTTTCAGGACGAGAAGGGCTTGACAACATGATTCATCAAAAAGCCGGTCAAGAACTCACACAAGCCACTCGAAACATTTGCCTTGAAATGAGAAAAATCAACGCTCCACCGTGCGCAGTCACACACAATGTAACTACCGAACCTTATGCCTTGGCAGATCGCTTCAAACACATCATCCATGTCGTTGGCCCGGATTGTCGACGACCCAACCAAGATGAAAATCGACGCGAACTGCTACCAGCGACATACCACAATCTCTTTTCCACGCTAAGGGAGATTGGAGACGTTGAGACGGTTATCTCACCGCCATTGAGCATGGGTGTGTTTGCTTATCCCCATCGAGAGGGGGCGCGTCTTACTCTTGAAACGCTCTTGGGGCTGCTCGATGGCGAGGACAATCTTGGTATCAAGACGTTCACCATCGTTGTCAAAGAAAAGAACTTCATTTCCAACATGCGAACAGTCTACCGTGAAATCAACGATTTGCTTCCTGGTATTGACACAACAAACGACTGAGGTCTCAACATGAGCGACCTTCCTCACATGGTGAGCGTCGCACTTGAATCGTCATCGTCGTCATTTGATGCGGTCTTGATGGTTTCCAACGACAGCAGAAAGGTACGCTCGGTTGGTGAAGTCCTCCCCTCCAATCTTCCGCTGCGGGTGATGACGAGTTTGACGCGTGTTCGCGATGCATTGGCGGAGCATGGAATCGATGCACAAGTTCTGGTAGAAGGGCTGTCTTCCAAGGGCTTGTCCATTTTGAACGAACTTTACGACCTTGTTTTGCAGGGTATGGGTGAACGTTGGATTGCGAAGGGAGGGCGATTGCTCATCGTTCTCGCTGAGCCAATCGACGGTGTCATCATGGTCGATACAAAGATGCTCGGAGCCGAACGACTCACAGCCCTCGCTGAAGAGCAAGGAATCGAGCTTGAAGTTCTGATTCGGATGATTGAATTGGCTCGCGCAATCGGTACTCGAGGTCGGGAAGGTACAGCCATTGGCGCTTTGTTTGCGATCGGCAACATTCAGAAAATGCGTGGCCATTCTACTGCCATGGTTCTCAATCCATTCAAAGGGCACAGCGTTGCGAAGCGGGATGTGAAGAACAAAGAAAATCACGAAACGCTCGCAGAATTTGCATGGCTCGATGGGGCGATTTTGTTCAACAGAGATGGGATAGCCAGTGACGCTGGTCGATACATACTGGTGCCTGCTGGCTTGACACCAAAATCAGGTGAAGGCGGCCGTCACCTCGCTGCTCGAGCCGTTTCCCAATTAACAGGAGGCATTGGTATCGCTGTTTCATCAACCGGCAGTATTGTTCTCTATGCAAACGGCCGAGAGCGCTATCGCGTTCGTCTCAAATGACCTTGCCAATCGCTTCCTCAAGTGTGATCTCACCCAAAGCAACTCTTCGAGCCAATTCTGATGAGATGGTGATGCGACCGCTGCTTTTGATTCGGCTCCTCCGTTGCAGTTCTCGCAATTCGCCATCGGTAGGATTGGATGGAAACATTTGGTGTACACGTTCGCCGGAAAGTGTTGCAATTCGAACGGCAGAAATCGCATGTTCGTTTCTGTTCAATCCCTTTGATGTCTTACGCTCGTCGACCAATTCAACGACATAGCCCTGCGCAAGCATTGTGTTCGCAAGGCGATTCCGATGCGATGGTGAGCCCCTACCCATGCGAATCAAAAGATGTTCAAATTCATGATGCTCAATCAAGGATTGAATCAAAGAAATGCATTCTTCAACCGACTCGGTCTGTTTCGTGTCGATCAATACGCCGTCAGTGAACCAAGCAAGTCCAGGTCGGGGGCCAGTATCGATACCCAACGTAAATCGATGCGTCTTTGTTGAGCCTTTGAGCGCGAGGATTGCTGCCTCTATCGACACATCGATTGAGTTGATTTCGGTTGCAATAGGACGGCCTTCAGTTGACCTTTCGGCGACTTCGTTGAAGGTTCCAATCCAAACGGAGTCCTTTGCAGGTAGCGGTTTTTCAAGTGAGATTTGCTCCACATTGATGTTTCGGGTGCGAAGAATTTGCATTACCCTGTAGGCGAGTTGAAAATCTTCAGTTCGGACGAAGACTTTCTTCACAAGGAATACGAAAAGGCGGTTCCATATAATCTCCCGTCTCTGTTCTTCTGCCTTGAACGGCGGTCGTATGTCGTAAAATCACCGAAGTCAATAAAGGCGGTTGACATCAATGGAGTCCTGTGACAAGCCAGTATGAGCGAGAATTGCGACACGTTCTCGCAGGCATTCCATCAGGTGTAGAGGCGGTTATCAGGTCGTGCTCAACCGTTGAAAAACAACGCATGCGACTTGTCATACAACGACCTTTCCTTGTCGTTCGTGCTGCGGGTTCGGGTATCGAGGGGAGCGGCGATCTCCTTGCGTTGAGAGGTGACATCTCGTTTCCTATCGAGGTTAAGACAACGAAATCCAAGAAGATTTACCTGAGTGGTCGAACGCTTGAGCAATACAATGCTCTGGTCTACGAGGGTGAACGTTGCGGTTTGATGCCACTCTATGCGCACCGTCTAAAAGGGGTTCGAGGCGATTCATGGCGCATCTTCAGGGTTGAAACCTCAACGCTTGAAGGTCGACTACGGGTTCTTGCACGACGTATACCTCCGCTGCCAAAGACTCGAAAGAATCGCGCATTTATTGATTGGGATCAGGGAATGCCGCTGAACGAATTCATCAACATCGTTTGTCAGCAGAACCAGCATTCGCCGACCCTCGAATACATACAGAAACGCAGTGTCAACGATGCAACACCTCCTGAAGTTTCTGAAGTAAAAACTTCCATCCTCGATGAGCTTCAACGTCGTCGCACTGTATTTCGTTGATCAGAAGTACGGTATCAGCAGGATGAAGAGCAGGATAAACAGCAATCCTAGCGATGAGAGATTGCTTGCTTTTCTTGATATTTGGTCGACCCATAGCGGATGAAAGTTCCAAAGTTTGAGCTTACGTCCAATGGCACGAATCCTTGACAATCCTGCATGAACCATGTCCTTGAACATGTGACCGCCGTCAAAGGGAACCATGGGTATCAGATTGGTAAATCCAAGCAAAACATTGACCCACATAAGCCAAAACATGAGATTGACCAACAGCAGCAAACCTTCCTTCCCCACAAGGTTGCCGAGCAGGGTGTCATCTGCTTCCAACATCGCTTCTTCGTTCGGATGCATTGCCATTCCTTGGAGCTCAAACGGAATGATCATGATGGTCACAACGTGAATTGGTGCTACAAGCACACGCTGAATCATTGAATAATCGTAATTTGGAGATAGCGGACCTGCAATACGGTCGATTCCCGCTGTGTTTGATGCAAGACCCTCAACACCGAGGAATGGGTCGCCAGGAGAGATTTCAAGCATCTCCAATTGCTCTTCAGAGTAGCCAAGATTTTCGTAGTATGCGTATTTGTCCGAAAGTGTAGCGTTCAACGTTTCCCTGGTTCCGTCTTGATGCAGTACTCCTATACGGACCGAATCTCCTGCTTTGTAGGTTCCAATGGTATCGTAAAATCCGTCGAGTCCGACAATATCGACGTCATCCATTGTCTCAATGGTGTCCCATGGCAACATACCAGCCTGATCTGCTCCCTCATCCTTGACGATGCCTTTGACGTGCAAGGACTGATCTCCAGAGGCAAATTGACCGGCAACACCCCCGAGCAACAGCAACAGCACGAACGATGCGAACAGGTTTGTTGCAGGACCAGCAGCAAACATGCGCTGCCGTTCCCGTCTCGGTGCCCGGAACAATTCTTCCCCTTCAGGCTCTGCAAACGCGCCGAGGGGAAGCGGTCCCAACTGCAACAGACCAAACGATCGAATACGCATACCGTGACCTCTTGCAAGTAAACCGTGGCCAAACTCATGAATGACGAGTGCAACGATAAAACCAATCAAACCCCACCACAAGGGGATTACGGGATTGATCCCAGGAATTGCGACAAGTTCACTTGCTGATGGAGGATCAACTCTTGGAGGAGACAGGATTGCACTTACAAAAGCGAGCAGGACCACTAGAGCAACCATGAACATTGCAAAGGTGCAGACCCAGAGCGAGACTTCTCCATAGATGCGCCAAAAGCGTCGAGGCTTTGCTATTTTTTCAAGCACGTCTAGACCTTTTTTGGTTCGAACCATCAAGACGAAACCGAAAACACGTGTCGCATTCCACCGATCCAGGACGCCTGCACGTTCCCATCGCTTGAGGAGAAAATACCAGACGAGGATCAGCAGCGGTATGATGCGCCAATCCAAATCGACCGCTCCCAACGATGCTGCCATTGACATCGGGAAGGTTCGCTTCCATTTCAATCAATGCACGTGTTCGTGGATGTGAAGGTTCATCAATAGGGACCGTGAGGTTGAGATATGCTGCATCGGGCTGCCATTGAATCGTGGACCAGTGATAAGTGGGGGCAGCCCTCGGTTCAAATTGCTGAATGGCTTATTGAGGACAACATCGTTCAAGCGTTTATTCGATTGCAACGCGGAGCTCTCATCATTGATGCAAGCATCGACGAAACCGGGCACTTGCGATGCAAGAACCACTTGCACATTCCGTTTGATCAATGGAATCCAGGATCCATACAAGCCAATCGAACTCGAGACTCGCGTGTACGATTTCGACACCGACATGCAGAGATTATTCTTTCAGCACGTTTCAGAGCACCCGAGTGGGGGCAAGCGCTCCTTGA
>CALBFP010000092.1 GCA_937894115.1 uncultured euryarchaeote | reverse complement strand
TTTGGGCATCGGTGCCATCGTTCAGGGAGAACGCATGCGTGGGCGCATCAATCAAGTTAAACTTGGGGCCAGCATTGTCGTGGCGCTGCTCATTGCTACGACGCCATACGCTGCCGTAATGTTGGTGCCAACCAACGCTTCGATGGCCATATCCGAAGTCGAATTGAACGAAGAAACAAACGAGCTTTCCTTCAAAGTCCGAGGTACCATGGCGTCTGTTGATGTTTCCATTGAAGCCGATGGCGTTGAAATGTGGAAAAGCACGGGCGATGTCAATAACGACATGAAGAAATTCAAGGTACCACTCTCGGAGATTTTTGCAGGCAACGGCGAAAACCATGCAGGCACCAAGCTTGTGGAATACGTCATCAAGGGCGAGGGTTCAAACGGTCAATCCAGCGAAATCGAGATTCCATCCCGCTTTACCACCAGAGAAGCTCAAAATGCGGGGGTCCGTATAGCGGAATTGCACGACAGCAACGATGCTGAGGAATACGTCGGCATCACGATGGAGATTCTCGTTGGTCTCCTTGGCCCCAACGAAGACGCTGAAAATGGCGGCGGCTTCTCTGCTGTGGGCTTGCGACCGATGAACGCCGATTATCAAATCCAAGTCACCGTGACCGGTGAGGGCGAGTCTTGGTCGGAGAGTTTGATTTCAGTTGATGGTGATATGGCGACATGGGCTCCACAGAGCGGAGGTACGGGAAGCGGATCGACCGCCGGATGGTTCGGTCTTACCGGTTCGGGAACCGATAATTCCGGAGTCTACTACCTCGACAAGAGCGAGTTTTATGCAGGCCAGGGTTGCTACACCTTTACCGTTGATATCACCAACATCTTAGGCGATCAAACGGTCTTTACTTCCGAATACAGCTGGGACATTGACTTGTCTTCTGGGGAAAGAGACAGCAACAACAACCCCACCACCCCTAAGGGTGAGGGTGTCGGCGCTACGTGCTGAACCTAGTTTTCACCGACTCGGTATGTATGTAATGGGTAGCGAGTGTACTGGGGGACTGAACACCCATTGTACTCTTCCATAATGTCT
>CALBFP010000091.1 GCA_937894115.1 uncultured euryarchaeote | reverse complement strand
CACACCTCCTCAGTGGACTCATTACCAGAGAACAGAACAGTACTGATTGCTAAAGTTGCTAACAAAATCAACCCCGTTAATCCCCACGCTACTGCCATCATGGTTGAACGCCTTTGGCCTTCCAATGAATCGAATCCCGGCACTTTGACGAGCATCTTGTTGGTACTAGATACCAGTGCCTTCCTAAGGCCGTGGGAAATTGAGCCTGATGGATTTAATTCAGGGTCAGCAAATTCATTTTCTGAAAGGCCCATATTTCGAGGTTGATTTTATTCGCCTTAAGAATTGGCCCGACACCCCTCCAAAACCCATACGAAATACGTCATTCGAAACGGTACCCATCTGTACAAACCCCTACTGCGATCGGTTTTCATCCGATTTTGTGTTCAAAAAGTGAATGCATAGCTATGGGAGAAGGGCGAGAACATTCAAGAGGACCATTAGCCTTGCAATCGGCCTATTCGTGCGTATGAATTGCCTTTCATTTTCTCCAAAAATTGTTGTACATAAGAACTATTTAACATAAAATTTTACCATTTACATGGGTCATGTCGGCGACATCGTACCATACTACTTACGACAGATTGGTGACATCAATCTCTTCAACGGGCAGACAGTCGGACTCAGCATCGTCCACGCTGGCCTTTCGCTTGTGACATGTTTGGTTCTCCTCGCTCTTGCCTCGCTAACGATTCGGGCGCGACCAGATCGACCAGAAAACCGATTCATGTTTGTACTTCTCGTCGCAGAGGCGTATCGAGTAATGGTTGCATGGTACAACATTTATCCGTTCGAAGGGAGCCCTGAATTTATCGAATTTGTCCAATATTTCCGTATTGGTTGGTACATCTGCGGATTGACATGTGTCATGATGTACGTTTGCACGGTTTCCTTTTACCCCATTAAAGGGCTGGAATTCATGACAAAACCGATCATCAAAAATAATCTCTGGTGGGCTATCCCTACGATAGCGACACTGGTATTTACTTCCTTGATTCTTCTCTCTCCGAATGGAACAGTCGATGTTATTGGCGGCGCATACCACGTGTACTGTGGAGAGGGGACGGTATCGCAACCCGCTGAAATCATCAGCTCGACGGGCTCTCCTGAACTGGTCGGTGTTTGTGAGGATTACGCACCTTACGTTTACATGGTTCCAGGCAATTCCACCGCTGGGCAACTTCTGTTGGTTCTACCGGTATTCTCAGCGTTCTTCGCTATGCTATTTATGCGCAAATCATGGAAATCTCTTGCCAAAGATCCTGAGACGGAGAATCAGGCCATAGAGGCTCGATCCCTTTTTATTGGATTTGCAGGGAAGGCCATTATCAAAGGTGCGATGACGATAGGAATCATATCCATGGTAATCATCTTTGGGGATTGGAATTTAGCCGACGTTGGAACCGTTAAGCAAGAATACGGTGAACAAGCGTTAACCACTTATCTTTTCATTCTTTATGGATTCCTTTTCAGTATTCTTTTGACAGGCATGTTGGAAGGCTTCATGTTCACATACGGCGTATTGAAAAATGAAATCCTTGGCATCGATGAAACGTTGCGAAAAACCTTCAGTACGGCAATATTTGCTACCTTGGGAGGTGTTTCTCTCCTCATTGCATCGGAACTCATGGAAGATTTTGTTGGAGGGGGAGGTTTGATTGGAGCTGTTATCGTCGGACTTCCACTGATTGTTTTAAGAAAACCGATATTTTCGGCCATAAACAATTTCTCAACGGTCCTAATGCCCGAAGCATTCACGAAAGCTGAACTCTCTTACATCGAGGCATACGAAATAGCCATGGAAGATAGGATAATTACCAAGGAAGAACGTAGGTTGCTTAAGTTGTCTGCCAAAACCTTAGGGCTGGATAATGAAAGAATCGATTACATAGAATCATGGTACAATTCAAATCTTGAAAATGAAGAAGAGTAAGGTTACGTATTTTCTTGATGAAGACATCTCTGCAAACAACCTCTTTCAGGGAATCTTGTACCACCTGTGTGGTTTACAAATCTTTTAACAGAGCATAATCAATACAGTAGGGGACTGTCGATTCAAAAACTAACGTCTGCAATGGCCAAAACAACTCCGACAAGAATTGCTGGAACCGTCGTATGAACGGTAG
>CALBFP010000090.1 GCA_937894115.1 uncultured euryarchaeote | reverse complement strand
TCATACTCGAAATCTTGCTCGTATGGGAATTGCATCAACTGTGTTGCTAAAAATCCTCCAAATTCAAGATCACCGCCGTCTCCTTCTCCCTCGAATTTTCCATCTTCATTTGGGCCTGTAAGACATTGTGAAAAATTAATTACGGAACGATCACCGGTTGTATGGCGAGTTGAAAGGTCTATTTTTTTCAGATCTTGAACTCCGTGGTCCGATGTATATTCAACACCCGTCTTGGTCATTTGTACACCGGACTCATTTTTGTATTTCATGTAGAATGACGCTGACCCCCCAACATCCTTCTCTAAACCTAGGCGTAACCCTTCACTTGGTTCCTTGATTCGCAAGTGCGATGGCAAGCCATTGAAGATATACATAATTATGCTACTGGATAGTCGCTTGACCTTCAGTAATTCCACGCGATACTGATCATTGTATGCCTTGGACCGATTGGTTCCAATGAACGCTGGAGCCTCAAAGGCTTGAACTTCGATTCCAGGGAAATCACGGACAACACTCGATCGAAGCAAAAATCCAGTCAAATTACCACCTGTCACAAATGGCATTTGCGAAATCAATTGAACCATTTGTCCTTTCAAATGGTTCAGAGCAATTGATTTCGTTGCCAATTCGGGGTTTTCGATAATGAGATTTTGCTTTTCTTGCGAGATCATTCTTGGCGCATGATTCGGTTTCGAATCTTTGGGAGTAGTAACCTGCTTCACTTGTTCATCTTTCTTTTTCTTTTGCTGAAGATTGTTGAATAACTCAATGTCGTCTTGCGTGTCTTTTACAACACCATTCATGATTTTTTGGAGTGCCGGTGGGTCGGCTGCTAAGAGCTTGTCAAAGGCGAAGAGCCCAGCACGATATGGTTCATGTACGATCTCCTTTTCATTCAGTTTTTCCATTAATTCGTTGTACAACATTTGACGTTTTTCTTCACTTTCATCCGCAAGTGAACCTCTTGAATCAAGAACACCTGTACTTAGTGCACCATCGACCAATGCATCCAACCAATTCCGATCCAAATGGAAGAAGCGAATCGATTCATTGGGAAGCATTCCATCCGAGGGAACGATGTACGGGAAAGGGACACCATCCAATAAACGCAGTCGAGTTAGCCATTCCGTAATGTACTCCCATGCTTCTTTTTCTGCCTCTGAGGCAACTTTTTGTAAAGCTTTAGAAGCTAATGGAGCTGCAACACTGCGAACTTCATCTGTAGTTAGTCGCTGATTTTTCATATCTTCACCCCACTCCGAAACGTTGCAAGTGTTCAACTTCAGGCATCATTAATTGCTTGTCAACAAATTCTGCATCAACGATTTCGAGATTCTTTTCAATCACAGTGTCAATTATTTCAATGACGTCTGTTTCAGTTCTTGGATCGGTTATAGGACCAAGTGTTCCAACGAATTCATCAACGACCGGTGAAGGTTGGAACTTTTCTGAAACCTGAGTAATGAGATCCTTCTGAATGATAGCTTGCATTTTGATGTCAATGTTCATGTCATCAATTGTTGGAACAAGGTTTGGATTGAGTTTACCCAATTCCTCAATTTTAAGGAGTTGTGATTTGCGATGCAAACGCTCATGCCGCCAGCGACCAAGCGTTTGAATGAATTTTGGGTCACTTAATGCCAATAATCGTCCAAGTTCAAAGGCTGCTGAGTGATGAATAACATCCATTTCTAGATCACTCTCGAGACCTCTCGCATCATCTGAATTAACGTAAGGTTCGAGTTTAGGTTCATGTTCAACAGGAACGGCGACTGCAGGGCTTCGATAGAGACATTGACGCGATAATCCATCATGTTCTGTGATTTCGGTTTGACCGAATGAATTGATGG
>CALBFP010000089.1 GCA_937894115.1 uncultured euryarchaeote | reverse complement strand
TCCTTGGCCTCAAGCCAGAACCATGGATTGGTGCCATGGAAGAGGAAGTACTCTCTAAATTACTTCCAGGAGAAAACATAACACGTCAAGAACTCGTTCAGGACTTTCCCAAGGGAGAGGAACATCGACAGCTCGAACGCGATGTCAAAAATGCGATTTCAAATCTCGATCGTCAGATGCTGTTCGTGAAACAATTCGAGGAAGTCATCGGCAGACGCAGACGTTTGTCCTTGTTTCACAAAGTCCACGGTGTTTACAAACCGATGGAATTTGAGGATGCACTGGAGGAAATTGTGCGCCGTATGGGACCGGTAAAGGCGAGCACACTGCGCTTTTATGTTTCAAGAAATTACGAAGATCTACTCGTAGCACTTCATGATCTTGAATCCGATGGCCGTATTTCAAAGGTTACTGCATTGGTTCCTGACACAGAACATTTCTATTGCACACCAAAAGAAGTTGAAATGCTTCAAGCACCGAGAAGAGAGGACAGGAGTATCCGAATTCTTACCCAGTCCGATCCGTATGTATCTCGGTTCATCTGGGAGGTGCGCTCTGCATTGGATCGAGGATGGTATCTTCCGGTTTTCAAGGGTGTTGATCCGGTTGGTAAGGTCCTTATGTTCCGAGTTAATGATTACCTCGAAATTAAAGACATGCATGTCCCTACAGCGTATTTTGAGGAATTCTGTAATGCCTTTGAAGTCCTGTTGGAAAATCATGCGGACCAACTTGTTGACGTGGCGGTTTTGACCAACGTCAACAGCGAACCAATTTCTGAACTGAACGGACCGATGCGAGATGAATTGGAACGCATTGGCTTCAAACAAGTTGGGGAACGAATGATTCGCGGGGGTGTTGTTGACCCTCAACCTCGCGAAATTGCAGAACGAGCGTTGTTCCATCAACATCACCTGCATCAAGAAACTCGACACGAAAACGAAACCCTTGCGCTGCGGAAAATCAAAGAAATACGGGATGATTTTGCCCTTCGTGGAAGATGTGAAGTGTTCCGCAGCAATCTGAAATCAATGGCGAGTGCAAATCGATTGCATAAAGGCATCAACATGCGAGGACACCAAGTCTGGGCTCCGTACGATTACTTTGAGACACTCCTGACCATTCGAGGCATCCCCCCTGAAGATGATTTGGTGGATATCATCGACTTCTTTAGCACGCAAACAGACCCCAACATCTTCAAGGAACGACACGCATTGACTCAATCAGAATTCAGAAAACTGATACAACCTCTCATTCGAACCGGTCATATCGTAGAAGATTTCAGAGGAGGATTCCGTGCAGTCCACCCAAGAACCGATGAAGATCCAGTGCATTTGCGAAGAGAGTATCTAAGGAACCTTGTCAGCGATTACCCGGTAATAACCATTCGACAGTTGCTCCGACTTTCTGGAACACCGTTTAAACCTGAGGAGCTGAAAGCAGTTCTCAATGAATTTGAAAACGATGAGACGTTGATCAAAGGTTTCCTTATCGAAAATCTTCACGAGGTGTGCTGGGGGCGAAAAGAACTGCTGGAATCCGCCAAGTCAATCAATCCAATTCGTGACTTTGTTTTGCCACCAACCGATCCGATAGCTCCGTATTTTGGCGATGTTCTCAAGGAAAAATTTGGATTCGGAAGCGCATATTTGGTGTTCAAAAACGCTGAACCAGTCGCTGCATTCAAGGCCAACACGCGAAACAAAACCATCGAAGTTACGGATTATGAAGGTTCAGAAAAAGGTTGGCGAGTAGTAAAAGAATTTGCTTGGGAACATCAAATGCCACTGAAAACGGAATTACGGATTGGCGGAAAAAAGATGCAATAGTTCGAAGCCACTAGGGTCCGTAAGAAAATTGAATTTTTTAATATCACTTGCCGATAAACGCAGGCAATGGAATTATGAATGTCCTTTCATTCAACCAACCATGGCCAAAGGCTCTCGTACAACCGCTTTAGCATTAATTCTCATCATGCTGGCATCCACATGTTTTGTGGCTCCTTCGCAAGCCGATTCTGAAATACTTGATGAAATTGAAATTCTTCACACCGCAGTAAATCCTGACAACAACAAGACGTATCACCTGCTTTCTGCGTCGTCATGGGAAGATGCAGCTTTCAAGGCTCGATCGCTCGACGGTTATCTTACAACCATCGATGATGTTGATGAAAACACGTGGGTATTCGATACGTTCGCCGGTTTTGACAATCAAAGTCGTCACCTGTGGATCGGTCTGAACGATGTACAAGACGAAGGCATGTACCGTTGGCACGATGGAACACCGTTCCTGTATCGAAACTGGGGTGCTGACCAACCGACAGGTGGGGATGATTCGGATTACGTTCACATCGCCTCAACAAATATGGGGAACATTATGCCTCAAACGTGGAACGATTTGGAGAACAACCCCGAATATTTTCCAGTTTATGGAGTGGTTGAAATTGGACCAGGTGCAGATTTTTCACTTCGGTTCGATGGACACAGCGATCACATCTTCATCGACCATGATGAAGGATTGATGCCAAACGGTTCACTAAGCATTGAAGCCACCATTAAAACCACGCATCTCGAAGGAATTCAATTCATCACCATGAAAGGAGATTACGGTTGGGGAATGTACCTTACCGACGGTTACATAGGCTATGCCTCTGAATACAGTCTATCCAAACACCCAACCTCGAACAGCAGTATTGATGAAGATTCATGGTACACGATTGGTGTTGAGATTACTGAAGGTGTCGGAGGTCAATTCACAATCGATGGCATACCTGCAGGAAACATATCGGCTGAAGATGCATCCATCCCAGAAGGAGATTTTGGATCGAACGATTGTTTTACTTCTGGTGACGAGTGCGATGAACTGTACATAGGTCGCATGGGTGCAGGTTGCGATTGTTACCATTTTACTGGAATCATTGATGAAGTCCTCATCGCTCAGCGTGAGGACGGAGTTTGGACGCCCATGAGTTCATGGACGTTCTGGGAAGGAGAGGGCGGTAACACCGGAGACGCGCTCAACAACGACACCATGGATCGTGTTGGTATCATCGAAGGTGCGGATTGGGTCATGCCAGACGGATCGGTCGTGGCACAGGCTATTGAGCTGCCAAATCATGAATACGTATTCATTGAAGACATTCAGGAAGGCGATACGCTCCTGTTCTATGCTGAACTTGGCGATTTCACCATCATGGCGGACATCTACATGTGGGCTTGGGCGGGTGAGCACGAAGGCGATCACGATTACTATTACGAAGATGAATTGCCCTTCGAAGCCTATGTAGGGTACGATCGCATCCCAGCACCTTGGGATTCTGATTTGGAACTTAGCAACTCCTACTACGGCTACATTTACGAGGATTGGGTCTGGCCTGAAGCTGACGTACTTTGGTTTTCTGTCGTTGCCACATCCGATATAAAAGAGTTTGAAATCATCGCCTCCTGGGAAGAGGGTGAAGCACCTCCAAGCATTGATGAAATGATCGAATTGAACAACGGCGTGGCAATCACATCACAATCGATGTATGTTGAGCGTGGTGACTATGAAGCGACATTGGAATACTATTACGTGAATGTAACCGATGCTTTGACCGAACTTAAGATTCAAACGTACGGTGGAAAAGGGAACGTTGATCTTGTTGTATCACACACTGCGCCTATTAATCCCAATTACGGATATTACTACGGCTATTATGGAGGCAGTCCCTACTATGAGTACGAATATTACTACGAGGATTTGGATTACAACACCCATCACAACGATGATGCTCCCTTTGATACCGAGTTGAGCAACACATGGTCCACAAGACGTGGCAACAATGAAGACATCAATCTGTATGATGTTCAACCTGGCATCTATTACATTACAGCCTACACCTACGACAAAGCAACCGATTTTACCATCATTGCTGACTTTACCTACGCGCCCATCAATGCAGACCCATCCACTGCCATTGAATTGCAACCAGGAGTCGCTTACGGACCTCTCAGCGGTTACAACGGTCTGAATCAATATTTCTTCATCGATGTGCCCACGGATACAGAACGCTTGGAAGTTCAATTAGCGAACGGAATTGGTGAAGCAAAACTGCGCTTGCGATACGAAAACACTCCAACTGTGAGCGAATCGGATCACCACTCTGGCGCACAAGGGGCGAACGACAAAATAGGATTCAACAATCCGACACCAGGGAAGTGGTACATCTTGTTGGACTCGCGAAGCGTCTTCAGCGGTGTAGAAATTACCGCATCGTTCACAGACCTCTACGTTTGGAATTATGACGGAACTCCACTTCAGTTGTTCAACGATGAACCCATTGAAGGTCTTGACGCACCAGCTGGTGAAGAGATGTATTTCTATGTGGATGTAACGGATGAGAATGTCGACTTCTTGAGAATCGAGACCTACGGAGGTCAAGGCAGTTTGAAGATTGGAGCGCAAAGTTCTCAAATCTACGGATCACCAAATTCAGGCGCTATCATCATCGATGGTGATTTTGATGAAATTGAATACTCAGCGGTATGGGACGAATGCGAATGGGATGACGATGAAGGAGAGTATCTCTGCTGGATGGAAAGTTATGATGAGTATAGTGAAGAGATGATTGAAGAGATGATGGAGTATCTTCAGTACTGTGAGCAATCCGATTACGGATGTGAAACCGAACCGTACTGTGAGAAAGACACACGTTCCGATGTTTGGTACTGCATTTACGATTCTGAATTTACAGATGGAGAAGGTTCCGGTTACGAATTTACATCCTACGACCTTTACTCATACGGACAAGGGACAAGCCAAGATCTTGAGATTTACCTGTATTACTATGAGGATGCTGGACGCATCGATATCACTGTGTTTGCTGAAAACGACTTCTCCGATGTTACTATTGTAGCGGTATGGGATGAATACGATTACTACGATGATGAAGATGAAGACGATTGGTACGATGATTCGGATGAATTCTTCACATGCGATCGTGATTTGGAGGACATGTTCGCTTCCGCCGATTACAACGATGATGGTTTCATTGACTTCATGGAATTGTTCGATGATGGCGGTGATGAAGAGATTCTCAAAGAAGTGGATCAGAACGGAGATTTACTTATTGAATATGGCGAAATGCTTGCACATTTTTGTACCTGTGAGTCTGAATTGATGATCGTTGAATATACGATGGGCAGTACGATTAAAACGGAATCCTTCGATTTACTACCCCTCAAGAACGATTTCTCAAGCGATGCGATCGATTTGGACAATGACGGTATTCTTACTGATGATGAAATAGATGAGCATCAGGAAAATTGCAAAACAACGTTCAATCCCATGGATAGGGACAACGATGGCGTCTTGAACGATAACGATAAATTCCCTGATGATGAAAACGAGCAAGACGATGCTGATGGAGATGGCATCGGTGACAACGCCGACTTTGCGCCGAGCGTTGCAAACGATATCGTTTACGGTGCTGGAGGAGCAATGCTCATCGTACTCATCGGACTCTTGATTCTGTTCTTGCGAACTGGAAGCAATTCAGAGCAGCGCATGGATGAAGAATGGAACAAGCAAGATGCATTTGCTGAACACATGTTGCAACTCAACATGGATGCTCCCGAAGCACCAGCGTCGGTACCACTAGCACCTGATTTGTCTCCAAACGATACTGAAATACCCAGTTATCAACAATCCGAGATTCCAATTTACGACTTCGGCGGGGCAGATTTTGATCTGAACCAAGATGAGCAACCCCCTTCAAATCTGATGGGAATGATGGATGCGAATGGAAGAGAACACATTGAATATCCATCCAACAGTGGACGATTGTGGCATCGAAACAACCCCGATGCCCCTTGGACTAAAGACTAGGACGACGTTTCTTCTTACGTATTCCTGCTGTTTCCATTAGTCTGAGAATGTGACGGTGCAGTTCGGGCAACAACTCAAACATGGCTACAGCCATGACGAACATTGCAAACAATGAGACAAAACGAGATGCGTAAGAATGACCAAATTCAAACAAACTCATCCCAAGTATTTCCCATTCCTTGTAAGAATAATGCATCCAAATCAGGCCTGCGTTGCGAAACAAATTGAGGATGTGTATGATCGGTACGGTAAACAAAAGGGCACGAATTCGCCGTTTTCGGTCAACATCGAGGACAGAGATTGCACCAATAAACACAATCATCGATTGCAATGCTGTGCATGCTAAGACGAAATTGATACCGATAAATCCTCCATCCGACAACACCAACTCGGTTTGAAACGGATGTTCTGCAAAACGGTCGGTCATGAACCACTTGTTGCCATCCCATTCGCTCCACAGGAAAGATCCATCCTCTGTATTGACTCGCGTTTCACCAAGTGTGATGTCCATGGTTCCTGTAAACGAGAGAAAAAGAGCAACCTGAAAAGCGACGAACCAAATAGCCAAAACCGAAAGCCATGGCACATGAGCGACGAGAAGGTAGGGTCCACCTGCATATGCGATGCAACCACGTGCCCAATTGAGTGCGTCTCGATCCCGCTTTGAGAGAGAACGCGATTCTGCAATGATTAGACCGACTGCTATCGGCAGTGCCAAACCAGTCATTACAGCAAGAACAACATCATCAATTTTGAGATAATAAGACACATCATTGAAAAAATAGAATCCGACCAACATCCAACCGATTTGCGCTGGTCTGGAAACACCAGGACGGTTTCGCCTGTGCCATGATACTGCAAGTAGTACCATACCCAATGCCCCGCCAATTGTAGCGACCTCTCGGGGAAGGAACATGCTGTTGCCAAACCCCAACATCATAGAAACGTTTGCCCATTAAGACCAACAACCCAGTCATTCTCGAAGAAACATGGAAGGCCCCATCATCGACGGAGAAGGTCTTGCTAAGGGGCCAATTGCCTTCATCGATCGAGATGGTGTTCTCAATTATGGACAAAACGGTTACGTCAATCATCCGCATGAGTTGAAGATCATACCAGGAAGCGGTGAAGCCATTGCCAGACTTCGCAAAGAAGGGTATTCAGTTTGTGTTGTAACAAATCAATCTCCCATCATGCGCAAGCTTTGGTCAGTAGAACGTTTGCATTCCATTCATGCATCCCTTAAGAGCCAGTTGCTGGAAGAACACCCCGATGCTGTTCTTGACATCATCATCACCTGCCCGCATCGTAATCGTGACCGTTGTTTTTGTCGAAAACCGAGGCCAGGGATGCTGATTAAAGGAAACAACATTTTGCGAAACGAAAACAGAGAGAACAAATCGATTGATTGGGCTGGTCAAAAACCGAAACCATGGCATCCACTCGATGCCATGATCGGCGATCGCAAATCGGATATGGGTGCAGGTTGGGCGATCGGTGCTCGAACGTTCGAGGTTTCCGACAGACTTGGACTTCCGCAGGTTATTGACAGAGTACTTGATGCGGCAGACCCGGGTGATTATTACGACCCAATGAGGTGGTAACTTGGGTTGGCTTGGCTTGGATGACACGGATTCACTTGCTGGTGGGTGCACGACGGAAGTCTTGCATCAACTCGTAAAATCGCTACCAGAGAATGTTGAAGCTGGTCAACCACGATTGGTTCGTCTTTGGCCGTTTGCACAGAGACGAACAAGGGGCAATGCAGCGGTTGCTATTGAATTGAAAACCGATAATGAACCAGAATTGTTGCATTTCCTTAATCGACACTGGACGTCACAAATTGAACCATTACGTGGTGAAATACAATCGAGCCACCACAGCAACAGGGAGCAATTTCCATCCGACCCTGGAATGGTTTGGTATTCGAAACCAGAACCCATTCCTGCCTTCTATAGAAACGGTCTAAGGAGAGAAATCCTCTTGGAAGAACTTCCGCCACCGACAAAATCGTGGGGTGGCAACGGTCGAATTGGAGCATCCCTCGCTGTTCATTGGCCAGCCGACATCAAAACCTACGAAGCAATCGCATGGAGGCTTAAGTCGTGTGAGGGTCCCCGTCAACTGGATCAAGACGCGATACAGATCATCGATAAGATGGAAGAAACGTTTCTTTGTCGTGATCACCGTTTGGGCACATCGATGCTTGCACCAAGAGGAAATTCACCTGTTCTCTTTGGCATCAGGGCATGGACAAAATCAGGAGCAAAAGAGGCTCTTCAAATGCTGCTTGACGGGCCGAATACGGAGTCCACCTCTGGTTCAATGATTTTTGAGACAAACCAAGCAACAGACGACCATCTTGATGATGCATTTGAAGTTGAAGTCACAGGAATCGATGTGATTAAGGGAGGCCATACTCGAATTCGTTCCGATTCAAATCATTACATCGCATTCCGAGAAACAGGCGATGTTGCCCGTCTTGCTCAACACTTGCGAACTGGAGATGTTGTTGAATGCAAAGGATTGCAAGCACCAGATGAATCCATTCACATTGAATTCTTACGGATTCGAGAAATTGTTCCCGAACGTTCACGTCCCTCCTGTCCACAATGCAACAAAGCCATGACCTCGATGGGAAAAAATCAGGGCTTAAGATGCAAGAAGTGCAACCGAACAATGGAGGATGCGTGGGAAGAATCTTGGAGAAATCTACCTCTTGGTGTTTGGTTTCAACCTCCTGCGTCTTCTCGTCGCCATCTATCAAAACCTCTTCAAACCACAGAAGCAATCCAAAACAATCTTTAGACACGTGCGTTAACAAACAATATGGCTGATGAATCAACGCGCACCGTAACCATGATTGTTTTGATTCTTGCTTTTCTTGGTATGATGATTTTTGTAGCTATGAAAGCGAAAAATAATCGCATGGATGCACTGAAAAACCACCAACCCAAAGTCGCTGGTGAAGATGTTCTCGAAGGCGGTGCCCGTCACCCTCAACGGTTTGATGAGCCTGATGATGAAGCTCTGGAAGAAATGGCAGAATTGTTGGGTGAAGGTTCAGAAGATGAATCCTGAATCTTTGATTTGACCTTCATCCACAACATCGTTTCGAATCAGTTGAACGGTTTTTTGCTTACCTGTCGTAAGCCCCCAGATTTCAAATCCAGCTTTCTTGAAATCGGCTTTCGAGCGCGGGTGGAACAAATCTGGATTTCCAGTTACATCTGTACCGGCTTTTGCAATCAAAAGGAGTGCGGTTTTTTCCGCCAATCGGGTGCTAAGATCGACAACGGCATCCAAATGCTCACGCTCGATACGTCCTGTTGGGGAGCACCAATCATCAAGGACAATCAAACCCACTCTTGGAAGATTTTTCTCCGCTTCAACAATAGCGTCAACGCAGCGATCCATGGCGCCAATGAGGTTCATTGCATGGAAACGACTGGATTCAACAATGTTCAACGATTCAAAAAGTTGGGAAAATCGAGTTGCATTGGGCATATCTGGAGAAGCCCAGAGCACCCGACCTCCAGTTTCGATCTCATTCACTGCACAGTGAAGACCAAATGTGGTTCCCCCACAACCCCCTACAACCGAAAGATGGATGCGTTTACCAGCCATATCAATTGACCATCGCTCCGCCATAGACAGAGGAATGTGTCATAGGATTTGATTTCGTCCATCCACAATGCTCTTGACCTCGTTTGGTTTCAGAGGTTCATGAGCGGAGAAGTTCGGAAAGGTGAGCGGATTCCACGACGGGACCCCCCACCCTATGAAGAGGCAGATCGATTCGGACAGGCAATTGCACGAGACGGTTTCATTCAGACTGCCATCAACGATAAAAATCAGTATGGGCCAATCGGCATGATGATTCTGCTGTTCATTGTAGCAACCATAACGGGTGCGCTCATCAAACTGCTTGAATCGATCTAATGGCCAAATTTTTCGAGCTGGAAAATCACACGTTATCGCACTCAATTGGCGATATCTTCAAACCCACACCGACCAAGTGTGAGACATGAGTGAAGATTCGGTCAATGTTGAGAGCCGAACCTCCTCACAAGATAAACGCTGGACGATTATGGCAGCACTACTGGGTACAAACACTGCAATCATGTTGTTTCAGGGCATTGAGCAGGAAACCAATCATTCGACCATACGGGAAGTAGCCCTCGCCATTATCGCTGCTACGTTGCCGTTCCAGGCGATATATTTTCTCATCTATACCTTTTTGTTGGAAAACAATGGAAAACTGAGTCGACACATGGAAAAGAAATTAAAAACAGCATCCAATATCTGTCAACTGTTTGCCTATCTATCCTTAATCGGCGTTGCAATGTTGTGGTTCAAACTATCAATTTACGTCGGTCTTGCTTTCATGACATCGACCGTTTTTGCTATTTTGTTGGTACGTTATGCTATGATGATGGACGAGGAATCCCGGGACGAATTGAAGGCGAATGCCAATGAGCAAGGTTCATGAAGTCTCTACTTGACCAGACGGTATGGCCTTCTGCCCGCTCGATTATCGATACGGCTCTCAAGATTTCAAACACATATGGTCCGAGTTGGGCCGACATGAACGTCAACTCGAGGTTGAGCGCGCACTCATTTGGGCGCATTGGAAACTTGGACGGGTATCTCAGGAAGATTACGAAGCTGTAGCCGCTATCGCCAATCCTGAATCCGTTCGAAAAGAACGTGTAGCAGAGATCGAAGCGGAAACCCGACACGACATCATGGCACTTACGAAAGCCATGGCTGAAGCCGCAGGAGAAGCGGGGTGGTGCATTCATCTTGGTGCGACGTCAAACGATATTGTTGATACTGCGGTTGCATTGCAATTACGCGACAGTATTGTGATGTTGCGAAACCAACTCTGTTTGCTGATTGGTGTGTGTGCTGATGTAGCCGAGCGTGAGCGGGATACAGTCATGCTTGGTCGAACACACGGACAAGCGGCTGTCCCAATTACCTTCGGCCTCAAAGCAGCCGTTTGGCTTGATGAGTTGCGCCGACATCTCGTCCGTTTGGACGAGGCGACGCCACGCATCGCTGTTGGGAAGTTTCTCGGTGCTGTAGGAACGGGTGCAGCGCAAGGAGCAAACGCTCGAGAGTTGCAACGCCTCATACTCTCGCATCTTGGTCTCGGTGTCCCCTTAGCTACAACGCAGGTCGTTGGTCGCGACCGATATGTCGAATACGTCTCATGGCTCGCTAACGTTGCAACAACCTGTGAAAAAATCCTTCAAGAGGTTCGAAATTTGCAGCGTTCAGAACTTGCAGAGGCGGGAGAAGGATTCGATGTCAAGAAGCAGGTTGGTTCATCGACGATGGCACACAAGAAAAACCCCATCAAATCAGAAAATGCATCGGGTCTTGCACGTATTGTACGTTCGTTCATCATACCCACTTACGAAAATGCGATCTTGTGGCATGAGAGAGATCTCGCAAATTCAAGCAGTGAGCGATTCACATTGTCGCATGGAAGCGCGTTGTGTGAGGATGTTTTGTCCAAAACCCGACAGGTTTTGACCAACATGTGGGTTGATGCTGAACGGTGCATGGAAAACATCCTTGCTCAACGAGGGTTGGTGATGGCAGAGAAAGTGATGATCGACCTTGTCGAAAAGGGAATTGCTCGAGATGAAGCACACGAAATACTTCGAGAGGCATCTTTTACTGCCGTAGCAAACAAGGAGGAACTCATCGATGTGTGCAGTCGAACGCCAGCAATATCAGCCGCTTTCAGTGCAGAAGAACTTGAAGCAATGTTTGAACCCAGCAACCACATTGGCGTTTCTGGAGAGATTGTAGATGAAGCTGTGGCATTGGCCCGTGAAGCGATTCAAAATACGGAATGAATCTTGTACAGTCCGCGATTTGCTGAGTACTGCTTTTCTCCCTCAACTTTGAACGAGCGAGGCCAAATGGGTCCTCCGAGTACAAACGTCTCATACTCACCGCCCTCGCCATCAACATTGAACCGATGCTGAAGTGACAACTCATGCAATTTGGACAGAGCGGACTCATCAAGGACGCAACCCAACCAATTGTGATCAAGCCCTTCACAAGAGACGGATGTGATCATGATTTGAAAACCGGCGTTTACCATTCCACGGAGGTGTTCGATTGGTGATTGATGCCACAACGGGGAGAAGGAATGAATGTCCAAACGTTGACACATACAATCCAACCGTTGTTTTTGAAAATCAGATCGTAAGGCTCCACTTACAATTGCATCGATATCGAGTTGAGAAAGTTCACGTTCAAGTGCTTCGATTTCGTCTTCGACACTGCCGCTTGCTGGCACACCAATCCAAGGTAATCCTGCTAAATGTGCTTGGTTTTCTACCCAATCGGTTGTTGGAACTTGAAACATGTGCGAATCACCGTCTTGAATTTGCACCGTCACGATTGCAACAACGTCCCATCCTCGGCACATTGCCCACCACCAAGCGGCCGAGGAATCCTTTCCTCCGGAGCTGAGTACCGCAATTCGCATGAACCAGCCATGAACACCAAGTTCATGAGATTAAGGGAAAACAAGCCAAGTGTTCAAATGGGTCCTTCATCTGGATAGGATAAGGTGACTTAACATCACCCTCATAAAGCGTCGATGACGAGAACAGAATGGTGAGATAAATGCAACCCAGTGGAAGAGGATACGATCATGGAATTACAACATTTAGCCCAGATGGACGATTGTTCCAAGTTGAATATGCACGGGAGTCCGTCAAACGTGGAACGACCACTGCCGGTTTGAAATTCAAAGAAGGGGTTGTATTGGTTTGTGACAAGCGCATTGCGTCACGACTCATCATACCTGAATCCATTGAAAAAATGTTCAAAATTGATGAGCACGTTGGCGTTGCTACCTCTGGCCTTGTAGCTGATGCTCGACAACTTGTGGCGCGGGCCCGTGTTGAATCTCAAATCAACCGTATTACCTATGCTGATACAGTTCCAGTTGATGTGCTTGTCAAGAAAATTTGCGATTTTAAACAATCGTTCACTCAGTACGGAGGTTCCCGACCGTTTGGTACCGCACTACTCATTGGTGGTGTCGATGACGAAGGAATTCATCTCTATGAGACCGATCCTTCTGGTGCATATCAATCGTATCATGCAGGCGCAATAGGTAGCAACCGCAACACCGTCATTGAATACTTCGAAAAGAACTGGAAAGCGGGCATGACGTTGAATGCAGCCATGAAAATGGGTCTTGAAGCATTGCGTTCTGCAAACGATGCTGAATTGAACCGAGATGCTGTCGAGGTCGTTGTCGTTGATGGCAACGGATATCGCATTCTCGACCGAGGTGAAGTGAACAAGCAACTTGATAGGCTCAAACCTTTAGAGGATTGAGGCGCAAGTGATTGTTTCTAAGGGAAGGTGGCCTGATGGTCAGTCTTGACAATGCAGTCTTGGCTCGCCTTGAGAAAGGCGGAAAACGGTATGAAGTTCTGGTCGATCCTGATTTGGTCGACCAATGGCAATTGGATGCTTCGAACATCGAAATTGATGACTTTATGGCAATGGACGAAATCTTTCACGATGCACGTGCAGGTGAGCGTCCAACAGAAGAAGCATTGATCAATGCATTTGAAACTACGGACACGGTAACCATTCTCAACATCATTCTCGACAAAGGATCTATTCAGTTGACAACAGCGCAACGTAAGGCCCGTGTGGAACACATGCGGCAGCAAATTGTTCATCACATACACAGCCAGGCCATCGATCCAAAAAGCAAGTCACCTCATCCCCGCACACGGATTGAATTGGCCCTTGAGGAATCCAAGTATTCCGTTGACCCGTTTAAACGGCTTGAAGAACAGATCAAGGATGCAATTGCAAAATTAAAGCCGTTGATTCCTCTCAGTTTCGAATCTGTCCGCCTCGCATTCCGAGTGCCCGGAAGCGCTTATGGTTCGGTCAGTCAACTCTTGCGAATCTACCAGAAAAAAGAGGGCTGGCTTGAAAATGGAGATTGGGCATGTGTGATTGAAATTCCAGCAGGTATGAAAGGGGACATCATAGGCCAAGTTTTGAAGCGTGCAAACAACGCAGAAGTCAAGGAAATCTCCTCATGACAAAAGGGTGTCCTTTATCATGGGATGGCGATTGGGCAGGTTTGGAGAGAAAAGAATGTCCAAAGGTCAAGTTGGCGCCGAGCAGCGCCTCGTGACCCCGGGAATGGTCATCGGACCAGCATCCGGGAAGCGAGCAGGTTCCGGTACGATTGCCGAGAACAACGAATTCATAGCAACCCGACTCGGCTGGTTGAACGAACGTAACGATGTTGTTTCCGTTTTACCGATCAACAGTGCATACATGCCACGTTCTGGAGATCTCATCATAGGCTACGTTGCTGAAGTTCGCAACAATCTTTGGTTTTTTGATGTCAACGGTCCGTTCCAAGCACTACTTCCCATGTCCTTAGCACCATGGAAAGTTGAGTATGGTTCAACACGACAACACCTTGGTATTGGTGATGCAGCACTCGCTCGCATACAAGAGGTCGACGAAACGCACAACATGGTATTGACAATGAAAGGTGTTGGATTACGCAGACTCAATGAAGGAGCTGTGGTTTCTATTCCTGTCAATCTAATTGATACACTCAGAGGGGAAAACAACGCTACTTTGAGCCGTATTCGGGATGCCACAAACTGTAGAATCATTGTTGGAGACAATGGACGTGTTTGGATTCATGGGGATTCTGAGGATATGCTTGCATCTCGACAAGTGATTCAAACCCTTCAACAAGAAGGACACAAAGACACATTCGAAACTGCCGTACTGGCACTAGAAGGCGAACGAGGTGAAAACTGATGGGTGGATATGGAGACGTAAAATTACTACGTGATGATGGAAAACGACTGGATGGACGAGCGATTGATGAAATGCGTGCTGTGACAATCGAAGCGGGTGTGTTACCGGCTGCGGACGGTTCAGCAATGGTAACACATGGTCTGAACGTTGCAGTCGCAGCTGTTTATGGCCCAATGGAGGCGCATCCCCGTAAGATTCAACGACAAGATCGAGCGGTGATTGATGTACGTTACAACATGGCACCGTTTTCAACAGGTGACCGAATTCGACCTGGATTTAATCGAAGAAGTCGAGAAATTTCAAAAGTCACTGCTGAAGCCTTAGAATCGGTTGTTCTCGTTGAGCGATACCCTCGTTCAAAAATTCGAGTTGAGATCGAAATCCTCGCCGCTGAAGCTGGAACTCGATGTGCAGGCATCACCGCTGCCTCCGTGGCACTAGCCGATGCCGGGATTCCCATGCGCGACATGATTGTGGGTGTTGCCTCTGGAAAAATCGAAGACACGGTTGTGTTGGACCTCGACAAAGCGGAAGACAATTACGGACAAGCAGATTTGCCGGTTGGAATTCTACCCAATACCGGTGAAATTGCCTTCCTGCAAATGGATGGTGACCTCTCAATCGATGAATACAACCTCGCAATGGAATACAATTTCAAAGCAGCAAAAGAAATTCATGAAGTCATGGCTGATGCTTTGAAGCGTCGATATGAAAGAGGTGATGCATGATGGTCGAATTGGTACCCTCACTACTTCGCCAAGAAATCAACCGCTTGTCCGCTCAAGATCAGCGACTTGATGGGCGAGGTCAATTTGAAGGACGCGATGTTCAGCTTGAAGTTGATTGTCTTTACAACGCGGAAGGATCTGCCAAGGTTGTTTGGGGCGACACCATCGTTTTTGCTGGTGTCAAGTTCGAAATTCGGACTCCATGGCCCGATCGTCCAACACAAGGCTCCCTCATGTGCGGAGCAGAACTTCGCCCGGTTGCTCACCGAAAATACGAGCCTGGACCGCCATCACCAGAATCCATTGAGTTGGGACGCGTGGTTGATCGAGGAATACGTGAATCCGGTTGCATCGACATGGAGAAGTTGTGCATTGTACCTGGGGAAAAAGTCTGGGGTGTAATGATTGACATTCATGTTCTATCTGACGGAGGGAACATCTTTGATGCTGCTGGACTCGCTGCTATTGCGGCACTTCGTACTTCCATAGTCCCAGCAGAACGGTTTGACGTCGGCGAAGACCACACTCTCAAAGTCAATGGAACTCCGATTATGGCTTCTTTCAAACGAGCCGGCGGACGCTTTGTTTACGACCCTTCTGAAGAAGAAGAACTCGGTGGAGACGAGCGCATACACATCACACTTGGTGATGAAGGGCATCTTCACTCCCTACAGAAGGGCCTAAAAGGAGTGTTCACACCGAGCGAATTTGCCGAGATTCTAGAGGTCGCCGAAACAAAGTGCACTGAATTAAGAAAAATGGTAGCAGAAAAGGAGAGGAACTGATTGGCAAAGCGTACTCAGAAAGCAAAGGCAACAGCCCGATTCGGAGCACGCTACGGTGTCAGTGTTCGACGCAATGCAGGTAGCGCACTTGCAAAGAAGAATGCAAAATACACATGTCCGGTGTGTCACTATCGAAAGGTTGTTCGAAAATCGGTTGGAATCTGGCACTGCAGCAAGTGTAACCACACCTTCGCCGGTGGCGCATGGGAACCGTTCACACGTGCAAGTGACGCAAACACCCGAATTCTACGACGTTCCGTTGAAGGGGCAACAACCGCCGACATGGCGTTCATCGCTCAACAAGCCGCATTGGATTTTGAGCGAAGTGCAGCTGAAGAATCCTCCGAAGAGGAGTGATGGTTGTGGCGGGAACGCCCTACTCACTTGTATGCGTTGTGACACAAACCGATGCAGACGATCTTCAAGCGTTGCGCGATTCGCTCGTTTCAGAAACCGAAAGCAAACTTGTTGATTCGAACAGTTTTTGTTTCGAACTGCATGAACAAAATGCGAAAGACCTCAGAGCAATGTGGAATACACGCATCCGTGGCTTGATAGCAGCAGATGAAATTTTACAGGCGATTGAATCCGCAGGTTCTTCAACCAAAGACGATTCGGTGCAAGCATGAGCACAGTTGAGCAACTCCAGGTTGTTGTTACTGAAGTCCAAAATGCACGTCATCAAGTCGCTACTGTCCGTGCGCAGTTGCAAGAACTCGAGACAACGATTGCTGCTGTTGAGAAGCATCCAGAAGACATGGCCTTGCATCGACAACTTGGTGGTGTTTTGGTTGAAGTCGACGATAAGAAAAATCTCATTGAAGAACTCAAGTCTACGCATGCAACATTATCGGAGCATGCCGAGAGACTCTCTGAACACGAGGCTAAACTTGTGGCAGCCTATGAAGAACTCAAGAAATCGCTTGAGGGAGAAGCGTGAACCAACACAAAGACGACATCGCTGCAATGAAACAATGGCTTGATTGCGCCATTGAGCGAGGGGCTGTTCCAGTCCTTACCGGTCAAAACGGAGACATGGACACCATTGGTTCTGCAATAGCGCTATCTGCGATTCATCCAGCGCTCCTTGCCTGTGGAATTCATCTTGGACGTGTTGCTAAACGTATGGTTGAGGATCTCAACGCCCCTTTTCGTAAAATTTCATCCCAAGGTACAGAATTTCCAGAAAAATTGGGTGGAGTCATCGTGGTTGATGCGGCTTCTCCTGATCAAGTAGGAATTAGCTTACCCGATGTTCCAAAGCTTATTCTCGATCATCATGCTACCAATGGGTGGATACTTCAAAAGGGCGATGTATTGGTTCAATGGGATGTCAGTGCAACCACAGAGATGGTCGCTTCATACCTGTTTGAACATGCACCTGAGGCGCTATCCGACTCCGTACGAAAGATGTTACTTGCTGGTATGATTACCGATACTGGGCGTTTTCGCCATGCGCGTACAAGTTCTTTCGCAGTGACAACAAAGTTGTTGGAAAATTCGAACATCGATTATGCTGAATTTTGTGAAGAAATTGAAAAAGAAGATACGAACCCCTCCGAACGAGGAAGTCTGTTGCGAGGTCTCGGGAGAGCAAAACATCACGAAGCAGGTGAATGGAGCCTTGTTACAACCTATGCAGGAACACTTGAAGGGCGATTGGCTTCAATGCTCTTGACAACGGGTTGCGATGTAACACTGGTTTCTCGTCACCGTGATGGTGTCACACGACTTACCGCTCGTGCCACGCGGAAGTCCACCCTTCGTGGCGTTCAGTTGGGTGCAATAATGGAAACCATTGCAGAACTTCATGGAGGAAACGGTGGGGGACATGATGGCGCAGCAGGATGGAGCGGTAACGTAGATCGTATTCGAGCAGAATCTGCATTCATAGCTCAACTTACGCTGCAGAAGAAGGTGAAAGTATGAGAGTGAAAGCACCTGGAATATACATATCAAAATGGAGAGAAGACGGTCCAGTGTCGCTGAAAGAAGCAGAACAGTGGCGGGACGAATTCGGTTGGAACGATTGGATGGCTATTATCGAAGCAGCGCTCTACCTCGACGCAGCAGAACTGGTGGAACTTCTGCTTCCAGAGTTAACACCTGCACAAAAGGCTACATTTGATTTGGTTCGGAGACGAATGCTGGGGGACAATCGGTTGGAGGAATCCATCGATAAGGCACTCGAAATTTGTCGCAACCCAGACACCCGTGACCTGGCTCTTGAAGGCCGATTGCGCATGGAGCGAGGGCTTCAACGCTTTGAGCATGGGGACAGCATAGGAGCGGAAGAAGATTTAACCTGGGCAGAAACACGTTTGAAATCTGTAGCAAAGGCCAGCAGAGACCATGATTTATCCCTTCTCAATAAAGCAGCATATCACATGGCTTGCGGTGAAGACCTGATGGCCTTACAAGTGTACGGAGACATATCTCGTCACGAAAATCATGCTCATGAAACGATTGCAATTTCCCGTATTGGTGCATCACGCATCCATGCCAGATACGGAAGAATGTTTGATGCGGCCAGAAATGCATGGAATGGACACGCACATGCCATCCTTGCGAATCAAATCACTATGGCCATCGAAGCAGGTAGTCTCTTCCTTGATTTATCCATTGGTGAGCAAGATGAGAATACACAACGGTTTCAAGAGCAAGTTGATGAATCAAAACCACTGGATGTTGGGGAACAGTTGCAGGAATTGAAGGTTCACCCGAAAGACGTCGAAGGCGTCTTCAATTGGTGTATAAAACATCTCAATAAGGAGGCTTCTGGTGAAGACCGACCCGATCTTAGAGCGATGGTAATGATGGCGCATAGAATGGATTGTCTCGATGAATTTGATTGGTTGATTGAACAACCAGACAACGCTGAGGATTCCATGCTTGTCGCAGTGGTTCTAGGATGTTCGCTTAATGAGGATCAGCATACTGCATGGACACAACGAATGCAATCGCTCTTACCCTAAATGTATGGAATCAACCCAACCACTCAAATCCATCACTTCCTGCACGTTCCAGTGGGTAAAAGACGGTGCCTGAGTAAACCATTGAACCGTTGTAACGTGTTGATCTCCAACAGCCCATGCAGTTTGTGAAAACGGTATTGCATCGTCGTTGACCGCAACACATGCAACCCAACCATTTGGGTAATACGTCTTGTTCCATGCGAGAATCTTTCCTGAACTACCTACTTCTTCTTGCAATTCGCGATGAAGGGCTTGTTCCGGTGTCTCTCCTTCCTCGATATGACCTCCGGGGAATTCCCAACCACGTTGGGGATGATGGACAAGCAATATCGATCCTGAATTTGTTAGTGATGCAAGTGTGCTCGCACGAATGACGTAGGCCAAGACAAATGTTGGTTTCATGACTAGACCTGCATTTGATTACGACATTGCTCGAGATAAGGTTCAGCCCACAATTCTCCTGAAGCAACCAAACGACGGGCCAAGAAAAACGCTTCAGATACGTTGTTTGTCTCAAGAAGGGATGCAAGTTTCACCTCATCTTGGTTGGTATTTTCACTTATCTCATGGTTCGAATCGATTTGCGTTTCCTTGAATTCATTTCGAACACGTTGATTGAGTTGTTCCATTTGCTGTAAAAACGCATTTCTGTGCTCGAGTTTTGGACCACTCCATGGAGTGCGCTCTTCCCCATCCATCCGTTCTGTAAGGCGATTCAAAAATTCATCACGTACCAATATGTGAGGCATCAGCGATTGCACATGATCGTAACACGACCATGCCGAATCAATTTCTCCACGACGCTCATGCAAACGCCCCAATTGCATCCACAACTCGTGATTCGCTGGCCGATGTGCAAGCAAATGTCGACTTAATTCGATAAAAAGATCCTCAAACCCATTCACGCGCAAGTGTTCTATTCGACGCCCGTAAACAATGTTAGCTCTTTGATCTCGGAAGTCGAGATTACGACATCGGTCAGCAAACTCTGCAATTTCGAGCAAGACCTCATCGCTTTGTTCGTCTCCTCCACCTCGTTCAACAAGAGCTTTCCACCATGCCTCTGGTGAAAGTGGATCGCGTTGAAATGCCGCTTCCAGCAACTCCAAACCGAATTCAAGAAAATTGACATTTTTTAATTTCTCAAATTGCTCTGTATCACGGCCAAGGACAACAAAAACGTCTTCCAAGACGGCTCCAAGACCGTCGTTGTCCTTGAGTCCCATTTTTATGTCCGCCAAACAACGCCAGTTCCGTTCATCTGTAAAATCGTGCAAAAGTGCTTGTCGAGCGTTTTGTTCAGCCCATTGCATGTTGGATAGTTTCCTTGAAGGATCTGCCTTTGCAAGTCGTACAAATTTGAGAGCTTGTGTGCGATACCGATTGCCTAGATTACGTCGAGGGTGTTGCAAATCATCATGGGCAGATTGACGCATGACCATCCCTACTGGACGCTCATGTACCCTTCTGGGTTATCTGAATGATGTATGGTTGCATCAAAGCCGACTTTGGATGTCAAGCCATCAGCATAGCGAGAAGGGTCAAGACTGGATCCTTTTTGATTCGAAAAAATGTGGGTATCTCGGTCGGGCTGCCATCGTGTCACCATGGCCCATTCGACCCGTACGGGATTGGTTATTTCTACATCCTCATCTACGATTGTTACCATTTTCATAGAGCGGTGACCTGCTAGTGCTGCCTCAATGGCTTTAAGCCCATCATCTTCCGATGTTTTCCGTATTTTCACGACTGCAGCCAACCACCCACACCCACCTTCCGTCATGTGTACATCAATACAGTCAACGACCTTAGAGACTGCCTCTTTTATTGTTGGAGAGCGCGGTAGTCCCATCAGCGTCTTGTGTTCGGATTCGCCAGGGATAAGTGCATGAAAAATAGGATTGTCTCTGTGCAAAACGCCGTCGACTTCGATGACGGGTTGTTGGCGAACATCGTCGACAGTTCCAGTTATGTCGACATAGGGTCCCTCGTCGTCATCGTCCAGTGTGATTCGACCCCACATTGCATATTCAGCATCTGATGGAACTTGAATACCGTTTGGCAGTTCAACCAATTGCAGAGGTTTTGAATAGAGTTTCTCGTGAAGTGCAGCCGCGATGGTCAATTCATCGATGGGTTCATCGAATGACATGGCTCCTGCGAGTAGGACAACAGGGTCAGGTGCATTGACAATCGCAATGTTCACTTCCTCTCCGCGTTCTCGCGCCTCATCAACCATGGTGCGTAGATGTCGAGGCACAAGACGGACAACAAGATGGGATTTATCACGTAAAAATTGGCGATGAAAACTCATGTTACGGCGGCCGTTTACCTCGGCGATGATGACGCTAGCCGACATGTAACGTCCACGGTCCTGGGGCCAGTGGTATGGAATAGCTAGCGAGGTTAAATCGACTTCGGATTGCATGTTTTCAAACACAGGAGCGTCTGCTTGTGACACGATTTGAGGATTTGAGGGATTTTTCATCGCCCATGCAAGAGTATCGATGTAAATCTCTGGTCGAATACCAATCGCTTGGCAGAGTCTGTCCCGAGTCAGCATGTTCACAGAAATGCGTTGATTCTGTGCCTCTTTGATGTTCTCAAACAATAAATTTGGGTGCGATTGTTGGGAACTGGTTTCCCAAATTCCATGAATAAGACTGACCTCTTTATCGATGCGTGTTGCGTGAGTTAAATGATCACGAAAGGCCAACGTATCACGTCCTCAGAACTTCGTCTGAGTGTCTTCTAGATAACGTGGACGGTCTTCCTGTTCATCGTTGCTAACGGAAGACATCATGTTCATGCCAGAAAAAACACCGATAACACCAACGGCATGGGATGTGAGGATATCGACATCCGATTCTACAAGACCAATCCAGTGATTTACGATGACGAGAAGGCCAATTGCCATAGTGATTAACGCAACAATCGGCCGCAACCCTTGTGGAATCATGTGTCAACTAAAGGTATCATGTTTATGATATTATTCTTCCAAGCAGACGGGAGTTTCCTCACTTCGGTCAAACGGCGACTTGATATATGAAAGCAAAGTCGCAAAGATGCTTGAATGGTGATTGGACATGGGTAGAGGACTCTTTGCAGGTGCTAAAATGGCCAAGGACCGACAAAAATTCCGTTGGTCGGACCGCCGATACAAGAAGCGAATGCTCAAGTCCCGAGCCAAACACGATCCGCTTGCTGGTTCAACCCAAGCAAAAGGTATCGTTATCGAAAAAGTTGGAATTGAAGCCAAACAACCGAACTCTGGTATCCGTAAGGCCGTCAAAATCTCCCTCATCAAAAACGGGAACAAACTCACTGCTTTTGCACCTGGTGATGGTGCCATCAACTTCATCGACGAACACGACGAAGTAATGGTCGAAGGTATCGGTGGAAGGATGGGTCGATCGTACGGTGACATCCCCGGTGTTCGCTACAAGGTCATCCAAGTCAACGGTGTTTCGCTCGACGAAATGGTACGTGGCCGAAAGGAGAAACCAGTTCGCTGAGGTGTTTATCATGTCGGAAGAAGTTGTAGTTGACGAGCGACCAATCGCAGGCATTGGTACACTTGTTTTCGGAAAATGGGACGCTGCCGAAGTTGTTTGCAATGATCCTGGACTGGCTCCATACGTAAACCTCACAACCGTTGGTGTACCACACACAGGTGGGCGTCACGCAAACATGTGGTTTGGAAAATCCAAACTAAGCGTCGTTGAGCGTTACATCAACAAGCTCATGCGTACTGGAGCCTACACTGGAAAGAAACAATCGGCAATGAAGGCATTTGAAAGTGCCCTAGACGTTCTGGCAGATCGAAGAAAGATGAATCCGCTGCAGATTTTCGTTGATGCTATTTGCAATGCAGCTCCTATGGAAGAAATTACAAGAATCAAATTTGGAGCGGTTTCTCAACCAAAGGCTGTTGATTCATCCCCGTCCCGAAGATTGGATGTTGCTCTAAAGAACCTCGCTAAAGGTGCACAGCAAGGTACACATAAGTCAAAAAGAACCTTGCAACAATGCATTGTGAACGAACTTAACAAAGCATCCGAAGGGGACGCAACTTCGTTCGCTGTTTCCAAAAAGGAAGAGGTTGAGCGCATCGCTGCGTCTGCTCGCTGAAACAGCACACGGCGAAGAATTTCTTCGGACTTTTGCGACTCACTTAAGAACCCCATTCAATTGGGCAACAACATCCAGACAGGTGAACAACATGGGGCGAAAGGAAGACAACATCAAAAAGGCAACGGAAGTCATGCACGTTCTTCCACAGATTCGCAATTTGTGTATTGCAGCTCACATTGATCACGGAAAAACAACGCTCTCTGACAACCTGATTGCTGGTGCAGGAATGATGTCCAGCGATCTTGCAGGTGCTGCTCGAGTTTTGGACTTTGATGAACAAGAATCCGCACGTGGTATTACCATTAACGCAGCTTCCGCATCAATGGTTCACGCTGTTGATGACACCGATTATCTCATCAATCTCATCGATACACCAGGTCACGTCGACTTTGGTGGTGACGTTACGCGTGCAATGCGTGCGGTCGATGGATGTTTTATTCTTGCATGTGCTGTCGAAGGTCCAATGCCTCAAACAGAAACTGTTGTGCGACAAGCACTCAAAGAGAAGGTAAAACCGGTATTGTTTATCAATAAAGTCGACCGATTGATCAACGAATTGCAAGTCACACCCGAAGACATGCTCAAGCGTTTCGAAGAAACGATCACCAAGGTCAACCGTCTCATCAAACAGTTTGCTCCTGAAGAATTCAAGAAAGAATGGCAAGTTAGTGTTCTTGATGGTACGGTAGCTTTTGGTAGCGCATACCACAACTGGGGAATTACCATCCCATACATGAAGAAATCAGGCGTCACCATGACCGAAATTTTCCAATACTGCAACGATGAGAAGCAAAAGGAACTCGCACAATCTGCTCCGGTTCACGAAGTGCTTCTTGACATGGCTGTTACAAAATTGCCAAGTCCTGTTGAAGCCCAACCGTACCGTATCCCGAACATATGGACGGGCGATCTTGAGTCCGAAATCGGAAAGGCGATGGTTTCCTGCGACCCTGATGCTGAACTCGCAATGATGATCACAAAGATTTGGATGGACCCCCATGCTGGTGAAGTCGCCGTTGGGCGCTTGTATTCAGGTGCAATTTCACAAGGAGAATCCGTGTTCGCAATTGGAGCCGCAAAACCAGAACGTGTTCAACAAGTGAGCATGATGGTTGGTGGTGACCGAATTACGGTACCAAAAGTCGTCGCTGGAAACATCGCTGCAATCACTGGAATACGCAGCGCTGCTGCTGGTGTGACACTATCTCGTGACAAGGATTTCACTCCTTTTGAAGCCATACGCCACTACTCCGACCCAGTTGTCACTGTCGCTGTTGAACCAAAGAGCATGAAAGACCTACCGAAGTTTATCGATGCTCTTCGATCTCTTGCGAAATCCGATGCATCACTGCAGGTTACAACCAACCAAGAAACCGGTGAAGCATTGTTGGCAGGTATGGGAGAACTGCACCTTGAGATTACTGTTTATCGAATTGAAGAAGAGCAGAACATCAAGGTCAGTGTTAGCCCTCCAATCGTTGTCTATCGCGAGGGTATTCAAGGCAGCAACAGAGGCCATGCGTTTGAGGGTAAGTCACCAAACAGGCACAACCGATTCTTCTTTGAAATCGAAGCGCTACCTGATGAAGTCATCACCGCTTTGCGAAATGGTGAACTTGGAGACGGTCCTGTTCGAAGTGGAGATGCTAAAGAAATAGGAAACAAATTCGGCGCCCTTGGGATGGATAAAGATTTGATGCGGAAAATCTATGCCATCAACGGAACCAACGTTCTTGTCAACGATACCAAGGGGATTCAAGGTCTCCACGAAACCCGGGAATTGATCATTGAGGCCTTTAACGAAGTCTGTGTAAAAGGACCGATTGCAGATGAACCTGTACAAGGTATGTTTGTGCGCTTAACCGATGCAAAATTGCACGAAGACGCCATCCACCGTGGCCCTGCACAAACCATACCTGCTGTTCGCAACGGAATCAAAGGCGCCATGATGCGTGCGAAGACCGTTTTGCTTGAGCCAATGCAGAAAGCGTTCGTATCGGTTCCAAACGACTGGCTTGGACAAGTCACGAGAGAGGTCACGAACCGACGTGGAATTATCGAAGACATGCCCAGCGAAGGAGACGTTACAACCGTAGTCGGTGTCCTCCCCATCGCAGAAACATTCGGATTCTCAAACGACATACGGGCCGCATCACAAGGTCGAGCGGTATGGAACACTGAGAATCTTGGATTTGAAATGCTTCCACCTCAACTCTTCGACAAGGTTGTTGGGGAAATTCGGACTCGAAAGGGATTGAAACCAGAACCAAACCCCGAAAATTACTATGCTGATTAAGCATGCTGACGGGATCCATCATCGGCCTGTTTGCAACAACGCTTGGCGGAGTTCCTAAACCCCGAGTCAGTAGTATTGAAGTGTTGACATCTGGTGTAAAAAACGAGGTTATTCGTGACAAAAAACATCATGGCGGACCCGATAAAGCAGTGTGCTTGATCTCACAAGAAACAATCCTGAACCTGCAATCACTAGGCCATCCAATCTCTGGTGGAAGTACCGGTGAAAACATCCTGCTTGATGTCCCTCAGGACTCCTTGAAACCAGGTATAAAAATCCAATTTGAAGAAGTTGCCATTGAAATTACAATGGCAGCTACACCGTGCAAAACCATTCAAGAGTCGTTTCTCAATGGTGACTTTACTTATCTCTCCAACAAACGATATGGGGGGCAAACACGCTGGTATGCAAAAGTGCTAACTGAGGGAGTTATTCATTCCAATGAGAATGCAAGAATTAGCTTAAGCGATTGATTTGAAGATCGGTCAATTCACGAAGAGCAATCATTGCAGGACCATCGGGCAATCGATTCAAGCACGCGTGCGCATGTTGGTGATAGTGGTTGGCTTTATCTCGAGCGTATTCAATTGAACCGAGTTCATGCAATGCAGCAATACCGTCTTGTATCATGCCATCTGATGCTTCGTCACACTTACCCAGCACTGATAGGAGTCTGGATTTCGCCTCCGATTCAGGCTGAGAAAGTGCATGAATGACCATCAGTGTCTGTTTACCTTGAGCAACATCGGATCCTGTCGGCTTTCCAAGTGTTGCAGAATCGGAAAGCACATCTATCAAATCGTCCATTAACTGAAAACACAATCCGACCGAACGACCCCACTCTGCCATACATTCAACGATTTCTTGATCACCACCTGCGACACGAGCTCCGAGTTCAGCGCATATCAGGAACATAACTGCTGTCTTTCCTTCGATCATTTCCAAATATTCATTTTCACTCACGCGTTCGCGCGTCTCGAATTCAATATCCAATTGTTGGCCCTCTGAGACACGACGAACCATCCAAGCAATACGATTGACGAGTGAGGGAATGTCATGCAATTCGATGTTCGCAGACATAACCAAACGTTCGAATGCGATGGCTAACATTGCATCACCTGCATTGATTGCTGTTGGAACATCGTACTCGATGTGAACGGCATTTCGGCCACGTCGAATTTCATCCTCATCCATGATGTCGTCGTGAACGAGCGTGAAGTTGTGAATGGTTTCTATTGCTGCACCAATATCGAACAGACCTGCGTGTGTATCTCCTACCGCACGAGCAACCAACCAAGGAAGCGTCGCCCTCATTCTCTTGCCTCCTCCTTCGATTAAATGCATCATGGCACCTGCCAATCGTTCGTGGCGAGAGGCTGTTAAACTCTCAATAATACGCCGCTCAATAAACGGTTGGACCTCCCTAATACTCGTTAACAGATCGGCCCCCTCTGCATCTGGAAGCATATGCGTTACATCCCCCATGTCATGAATGATACCGTCCTGAAGAGCCTCACAAGCTGTAACACTACCTGCAGCATTCCACCATGCTTCCTTCATTAAGCGGGCTGCAATGCATCGAAACCAAGGAGCAATAATTTCTCCGCCGCCATCCTCCAATAGCATCGCATCGAGTTCTTCCAAATCGACCCACCGAACAGCAGCCACCTCATTTGGGTTTGGGTCGAGTTCCACGTCGGCTTGAATCATCAATATATGGTCAATTTCCCGCTCAATCCAATCCGCATTCATTC
>CALBFP010000088.1 GCA_937894115.1 uncultured euryarchaeote | reverse complement strand
GCCCGACTCGGATTCGAACCGAGGTCGGCGGGACCAAAACCCACCATGATGGACCACTACACCATCGGGCTGCAATCAATGGGCCGATGTTCTTGTTTTTGTCCTTGTCGGCTGGAATTTCTCAATCGAGCAGGGAAGCGAATTCAGTACCGTTCGTGTGTGCTTGAGCGCTGGTGATGAATTCGTCAAGAACAAGTCCAGTGGATTGATAGGTTATGGCTTGCAGCCCCATGTCCAATTTGTCAATGGTTTTGACAAAGCGTGCTTCTGGACTTTCTCCACCTTCATACTCATCAAACAAGTCGATCCATTGAGGTGCGATTTTGTTCATAGCGGCTCGTTCAAGATCGTGTTTTTCCTTCCCCTTAATCTCATCATGGGGGGTGAGGTCGCCGACAAGAATTTCTGCAACATCGTGCATAATGCACATCGAGAGAACCTTGCATAGGTCAAGTCCTTGTGGGCACAGTCGAAGGGCAAGTATGGCCATGCCCCAAGAATGGTCAGCGACCGATTCAGGATTTTCTACGCCAGCTCGAACCCAGCCCGTACGTGCCAATTGTTTCAGTTTGAGGAGAGTGAGAAGTTCTTCTCGCATGGTTGTGGCAGTTGACGAGACCTCAAAACCTCTGTGCTTTTGGACGGGTCATGAACAAAGGCGTGCCGCTTTGGTGGGATGATGCCCTTGAGCACTTTGCCAGCGACCCGGTCATGAGCGCATGCATTGATGAGTTCGGCTCTGTTGGCCTTCAAGGGAGGGGTGATTTGTTCTACACCATCGTTCGCTCCATCATTGGACAACAAATCAGCGTGGTTGCTGCAGAGAGCATATGGAACCGTTTCGAATCTATGCTTGGTCAAGTGACTCCCCAACGCGTAGAGGCGTTCACAAAGGAAGAGATCGCTTCCTGTGGCATCACCCGACCTAAAAGTGGATACATTTTGGGATTGGCTGAAAATGCAGATCTTTTGTTAACGTTCCCATACGATACAGCTACGGAAACCGAAATCCGAAATCATTTGATTCAATTCAAAGGTGTTGGCCCATGGACTGCTGAAATGGTGATGATTTTTGCTTTGCTACTCCCGGATATTTACAGCCCAAAAGACATTGGCTTGGTGAATGGAATCAAGCGGCTCTTTCCTGAGGTACAAACGATGGATGAGGCCGAAGAGGTCGCTAAACGATGGGCACCATACAGAACGATGGCTTCGTGGTATTTGTGGAGGACCCTCGACCCCATTCCTGTTGAATACTGATTGTGTCGGCGTAATGTTTAATTCGCAACCGTCCTACAATTAACCATGACTTTGTCGGACGACGGTAACTGGTTGTGGAACGGGCAAGAATGGGTGCCTGCACCAAAAACGAGTGTTCGCTCTGGTTCTGTGTTGAAATCAATTTTACCTTCATTGTTGATCGTAGCCAGTCTTTTGTTTGTCCTTCTTTCTCCCACAATATCACCGTTTGACAACATCAAGGATTCGGATGGGGATGGCTACGCTGACGATGTTGATGCCTTTGATTCCAACCCAAATGAATGGATGGATTCGGACAAGGACGGCTACGGTGACAATCTCGACGATTGTCCCAATCAGTATGGAGTCTCAGAAATCGATCGTATTGGCTGCTTGGATGGTGACGCTGATGGTTACTCAAACGAAAACGACAGTTTTCCATTCGATCCATCCGAATGGTTGGACTCTGATGAGGACGGATGGGGTGACAATCAAGACGATTGTGTTCAAGAATCGGGGACATCGTTTCAAGATCAACTCGGCTGTTTGGACTCAGACAACGACGGGTGGTCCGATGATACCGATGCCCTCCCATTTGATGCCTCGCAGATTATGGACACAGACGGCGACGGTTGGGGAGACAACCAAAGCGGAAACAATCCGGATGCGTTCCCTGATGATCCCAACGAGTGGAAAGATTCTGATGGGGATGGTTTTGGAGACAACGAAGATACGGACGATGACAACGATGGGTATCTCGATGATTACGATGTAAACCCGAACCGCGATGCAGCGATTTTCCTCAATTTGTCCACATTTGTGGTTCACGATTCGATGGATTATTTCGACAGTTACTCTGAGATTTATTTTTGTGTTTACATCAACAACTATTCACAAGGATGCGTTCCAGATCAGAATTCGTATTGGTCGTTGGCAACAGGTCAAGAATACGACATTACCACATCGTTTTATTTTGATTTGGATGAAGGTATTCGACACCACTACATCGAGGTAGAGGCTTGGGATTCCGACGCATTCACCGATGATTTGATGGACATCAATGGAGATTCAAATTCGGATCGCTTGGTCATCGAATTCGATAGCGTTCAACAACTGACAAATCTCGAGTATGTGGGTGACGGCACGCAAGATTCGAACGGATGGGATGGAGAGATCAAACTCAGCATTACGCCCTTTGACAGCCGAAACATCACGCGATTCACGTACAACTGGGATTTTAACGATCAATTTTTTGAACTTGACGTGGATTTTGAATATTATACTTATGCGTATTACCGCTCATTGGACCATTCTATAGATTGGTCAGGTTACGAAACCTACGAGGATGTGATTGACCAATACGCTCGATTTTCAACACCAGATGCTCCCTACATTGCTCAATTGGCAACCACCCTTGAAACGATGGCGAATGAAGCAGGGTATACATCAGCACTTGATGTTGCGGATTTTATCCACGCCTTTGTGGGAGACATTCAGTATCTTTACGATCTTGATGATACGGGTGATCAATCAGACTATCCCAAATATCCGATTGAAACGCTTTGGGAGCAAGGCGGTGATTGTGAAGACGCGTCCGCACTTTACATAAGTCTCGTAGAAGCGCTTGATTATGATGCTGCTTTGATGTTAGGATTGGTCAAGGCAAATTCAGATGAAGACTGGCAGGGTCATGCCTGGCCTGTGCTTTACTTGCCGGACCATTCAGGAGACGGATGGTACGGTGAAGATACGAAATCATCGATGCAATTCTACTTCGTGGAATCCACTGGACATTATGGATACAGCAGCATTGGAATAAATCCCTGGTACGACCTGACCGATGAAGTGTGGTACGATATTGAATAGTAGTGCTCGTAGAAGTCCTAATGAACGTGGGTCCTTTGGTGATAGTATGGTGGAAGGATCTGGTCAGGACAAATCCATCCTTGATTTCCTCCAGAAAACAAAACTGCAAATTGCAGATTTGTCAAAGCGCGCAGCGACAGCAACAAAATCGGGTATTGAAACCACCAAAGAGGCCATTCAAAGCAAGGTTGTTGAGTCAAAAGAGCGGTCCAAAAAGAAAAAAGAAGCCAAACTTGAGTCCATTAAATCGGAAATACGGGATGAGGGTTTCATCGATTCAACGCCTCCAATGATGGTGCTTCCCGATGTGGATGTTGAACAATTCGAGTTGTTGAGCTCCCAAAATGAAGCACAAATTCAAATCGTTGAAGAGATGCTTCGACTAAGCGAACGAATCGATCTTTTGGAGCGCAGGTTGACAAGTATAGGTACTTCAATGTCGAAGGGTTTGGAGACATCCCACTCAGATGAATCCGATTCAGAGGTCAAAAAAGAAAAGCGAGAGGTTCGCAGTGGGAATGTTTTGGTCGAAGTGTTGAACATTATGGGTGCCTCCTTGCTCCTTTTGGTTTCATTATTTTCTATCGATGGATACATCCGTGACAATGAATTGCTCTTGATGAGTAAATACCAACTAAGCATACCGTTATGGACGACTGGCATTTTTACATGGTCGATGTTTTTGTTTTACAGAATGGCTCGAGTTGGTACCGTTCTAACCGTTCCAGTGCTGTACCGATTCCAAATTTCGATTGCCATTGCCATGGCAGCCATGATGGGGATGCTGCTTTCAGAGGAATCTTTGTCCACAATTTCGAACGCATGGGTTTGGACAACTGTCCTCGCTTCCGCTGCGATTGTCGGCGTTGGTATGATCACATCTGCATGGCGAATGACCAAACAGATGGTTGGAATTAAAGAGACCAATGAAATCATCGATTGATGGCTTCGTGTTCCTTGGCCAAATCACGTGTGATGTTCTTTTGGTGAGATTCGAGCGTGCCTCCACCAATTTCAAGAAGTTTAGAATCTCTCCACAATCGTTCTACGTGATATTCTGCCACGTAACCATAACCACCCATGACTTGAATTGCTGCATCTGCAATTTCCTTTGCTGCTGTGGTTGCAAAGAGTTTCACTCCGTCCGAATCAAGACGTTGTCCAGATGTTCCAAGTTTGATGTTGTTTGCCGTATCGTAGATGTATGCACGCATGGCTCTGTACTTTGCCCATGACTCGGCGATGTGTCGCTGGATTTGCCCAAACGAACGGATCTGTGTGCCAAACGCCTCACGCTCAGAAGCGTATTTGTTCATCTCGTGAAGGCATCGGCGAGCGATTCCTAAGGACATGGCAGCTAAAGTGAGGCGCTCGATTTCGAGATTCCCCATCATGTGAATGAGCGATCCACCTTCTTCTCCGACCAAATTCGCTGCTGGAACCTTGCAATCATCAAACACCAATTCTGCAGTATTGGATGCCCTCATTCCCGTCTTGTCGAAAATTTTCTGACCTACGCTGTAACCAGGCATACCGTTCTCGACAAGGAAGGTGGAGAGTTTGGTTCGACCTTTGTCATCATAACCGGTGCGAGCGTAAACCCAAACTACGTCAGCAGGTGTTCCCGAGTCATCAATGCATCCATTCGTGATCCACATCTTCCGTCCGTTCAGGATCCAGTTTCCGTCAGCATCCTGTACTGCGGTTGTCGAAAGACCGAGAACATCTGTACCCGCGTCGGGTTCCGACATGGCCATAGCACCGATCCACTCTCCTGAGCAAACTTTTGGTAGGATACGGGATTTTTGTTCTTCGCTTCCGTTTTGAGCCAAGTTGTTCACGAACAACATTGAATGCGCTAAGTAAGCAAGAGCGAAACCAGCGTCTGAGTAGGACAGTTCCTCATGAGCAATGGTCGCTGCGACCGCATCAAGTTCGGCTCCACCGTATTGCTCTGGGACGGTGATGCCGAGGAGACCAAGTTCACCAAGACTTCGAAACAGTTCAACGTTGAACATTTCTTTTTTGTCGTGTTCATGGGCTTGTGGCTCCACGTTTTCGAGTGTAAAATCGCGAATCATTTCGCGCAACATTTGATGCTCTTCGCTCGGATTTGCTAGGTCAATCACGGTCTCACCCAACCCACCGCAGGGTTGTCCCTTTTTGACGGTTGGTCCTGTTATCGAGGAATTTGTACCGTCTTTTTTCGTCGCTCATGTCCGACTGCTGGACGCCTTCGTGTCGTTGGTGGAGTGCATGAAGTCCGTTTTACCTTGCGTATTTTACGTAGATTGAGAGGTACTTTCCGTGCACGTTGTCCAACATGACGCAAAGGTGAACGCTCTGTCATCGGTTTTGGAGTATCAAGGCCAATTTCGGAGAGAAACGAAGAGGCGACGCTTTTGTGAGTCGTTCCACTTCGAGCATCATCGACGATCCGCGTTGCGAGTGCATTAAACGACGCGTCTTGAATCGGTTCATGTTGCTTCTTTTCTCGTTCTTCTCGAAGGTGCTCTGCCATTAGTGCTCGGAGCATGGCTCCACTAAGTGCGTCCTGCTTTCGCTCAATCATATGCATCCCATCCAGTTGAATTCCAGTCTCTTCACATATGAAGATTCGGCTGATTATGCAGCATATGAGTAAGAATTTACTCCTCTTCAGGATTAAGCCGTGCTTGCACAAAAGCTTTGAAATCCTCTTCATTTTCAAACTCGATGACAACAGGAGTGATGGTTTCGCAATCTTGGCATTGGTATTGCTGCCCAGTCATGAATCCCATGTAAGGGTAGATGCGAATGCTCATGCACGTTGGACATGCTATGAAGGACATGATTTGGACTTTGAGTCATGGTTTATGACCTCTCGCTTCGAAACACGGTTGTATTGGGTTGATTGGTTCTAAAACAGTGTTGTTTGCAGAGAAATCGGGTCCAAAACTTGATTGTAATGCAACTTCCAAACCAATTCAAGCGCTGCGAATTCAGCTGATTTTATGGCAGCTTCTACAGTACCTACAGGTTCAGACCAAGCATCACCTGCGAAAGATATGCGTTTGTGATGAAGGCGATTTGCTTTGCCTAACGGTCGAGAAAAACGCCACCGATGTGCATGGAAACCAGCATCATCGAACCATTCAGCGTTGATGGGTCGAAGCTCTTCAAGAATTAATTGCGTTATGTCATCTCTGGAACCTTCTAGCTGCATTTTGCTCCAGGTGTTGGTCATGTGGACGATGAGAACGTTGGAATCAGGATCGTCGATTCCCCTACGTATCAATTCAATAGAATCGTTGTTGTAATCGAGGATGTTTTGTGGTATTGATTCTGTTCCTGTACAAATCAAGGTCCAATTTGAAACGTAGGGATGCTCCATCCACTCATTTGGAGTTGTTTGTGGAAGAAGTGGGTGCAATTGCGGCAGTGGACAGGTCAAAATAACGGCTTCAGCCTCCCAACTGAACCCTTTGTCATCCTCCAAGAGCACAAAATCCTCCTTTGCTTCAATGGACACAACCCGTGTTTCGCAGCGCACATCGGTTCCTTCAAGCATTGAATGAATGTGTTCGTCAGCGTGTGGCCCATTGCTGTTGTTGAGCACGTCTGTACCGTGGTTGTACGTTCCGCTTTCACGCCGTTTGGTCGATGAACGTCCTCCAGGTATGCTCCCTTTGTCAAGGACAAGGACGTCGTAGCCGTAATCTGTCAGCAGTTGCGCTGCACGAGCACCAGCGAAACCTGCGCCTAGTATGACGAACGGACGCTGTTGTTGGTAGGCCAATCGATTGACATGGTTTCGATAAGATGTCATGTCAAGTCGTGATTCATGGGTTTCCAATTCACGCTTCCGAACAACACCCATGATTGGCAGCGGAGGCAAAAAGGGTCGATCAAAAAGGCCATGGCACCATTGAACACCTGCTATTGAGGAGGGGTCTCTGCCGTCCAGAGCGAACTTGTCGTTCAAGTGCTGACCAATTTCGAGAGATTCCTCGAGCGATTGTGTCCAATATGGTGTTGCTTTCCCCCATGTCATACGGAGATTGTTGTGCAATTCTCCGTGTCGATGCAATGACGTTTGGCACAGATTCCAGAGATGGTTGGGTGATTTTCCAATCTCGAGGTTTTCTTTGCTCAACACCGTTGTTCGAACGTCTTCTGATGTATTGTTCCATGATTCAAGCGCCCAGTGCGGTAGATTATGTGGTCCATAAGGCTCTTTTGTCGAGTAAACATGATGCCAGGCATGCTCCCGAAAAATGAGCAATTCGTCAAGGAATTTCTCTGCTGATTTGGTTCCGACTGCGTGGGCTTCTCGTACAATTTTCATGACCGAAATCATGCCGTAATGAATTGCCATCGAAAGACGCGAGACTCCGTTGGGATCGGCAGCGTTGTTACGTCTACGTGAATATCCAGACAAACCTCTTGCAAGAAATTCTTCCCAGCGGCTTAATGCTGCTCGCTCTCCTCCACGTTGGTGCCATACCGGGTGGACCGTCATGTCGATGTTGCATTGATGCAACAGCTCCAATCGAGCATCATGGGATGCCAAGATATTGATGTTTACGGGTTCAAAAGGCAACGTTCCATCCCACGGACTTGGTTGTTCAACTTGAAGTGCTGGCCATGGAATGCCAACTCTTCGCTTCCTGAGTTTCTTGGTCGCATCCCGGTAACGGAAAGGTCGGTCCATTGACTTTCCAAAGACGGTTAAAGGGACCACACAATGACAGTCAATTTCGACAACGGGGCAATCTGAATATGCGGCGATCTTTTCTACCCAGTCGTTCCAAGGTGGGAGGGGAAACAAGTCGGTTATGATCAACGATGCGTTTTTCGCAAACTCCTTGAGATTTGCAGAGCGGTGGCCTTCTCTTGCCACGTGAAGTACGTAACGAATCCCGAGTTGCTTGCAACCATGATGCAAGTCAACGGCTGCATCAAGCAGAATGTTGTGATGGCGAGCGTTGGCATGGGGGTAGCGTTCGTCAATACCTTGGTACACGAGCAAAGGACGATTGTATCGGTTTGCTAGAATTCGGCCTGCATCGAGGGCAGGGTTTTCATGTGTACGAAGAGATGATTTGAGCCAAACAACAATCGGTCCGTTTCCATGGATTTCATCGATTGCATTGGCCAGACGACATCTTTCCGCAAGATGTTCTGGCAATTCGAACATGCTCTAAACACTGTGCCTTGGTAAATATACTCCTGTTTGAAAACAATCTCAAAACCATGATTAGATGCCTTGATGTCAACCGTTCATGGGCAACAAAACGTATCTGGTTACAGGAGCATCCAAAGGCATTGGGCGCTCAATTGCAAGGTCTTTGGCAAGGGATGGAATTCGAGTTGTTGTTCTTGCACGTCAATCCGAACATCTTGAATCCGCTTGCCATGAGATTCAATCCTTATCACCCTCATCGTTTTCAATAGCATGCGACCTTGCAAATCCAGAGTCCATCGATTCAGCAATACAATGTTTGGAGGTCATTGATGTACTTGATGGAATTGTTCACAATGCAGGAACAATATTGCCCATTCGATCGATGTTTGAAGCGGACCAAGACGCATGGGAACAAAACATTCACATCAACGTAACTGGAGTCCAGCGTCTTACAAAGGGGTTGTATGCAAAAATGAGGGCTGCTGAACATTGCCGAGTGACAACCATCTCTAGTGGGGCAGCTCTTCGCCCACTTCATTCGTGGTCTGCATATTGTATCTCCAAAGCAGGTCTTGACATGTGGTCCAGATGCTTGGCAGAAGAAGGAGCAAAAGATGGGATTACAGCGATTGCGATTGCACCCGGAATAGTAAATACCGATATGCAACTTGAAATCAGAACCTCGAGTGTTGATGATTTCCCAATGGTCGAATCCTTTGTTGGATATTACGAAGAGGGTCAACTCACAAATCCAGATGATGTTGCTGAAAAATTGCATCCACTCATCATCGGTCATACAACGGAGCAATCGGGTCAAAGATTCGACGTCCGAGAACTCTAGCATCCGAACATAGCCAACCGAACTGTCATAAGCCACCACCACAGCGTAGGTCCATGCCAGGAACGGACCGTGTTGAAATTCGAACGCTCAAAGTTGGACGATTTTGCGTTGTCGACGATGAAGCCTACAAAATTTTGAGCATCTCAAAATCCAAACCAGGAAAGCACGGTTCTGCGAAAGCACGTCTCTCTCTTGAAAGCATCTTTACTGGGAAGAAAATTTCTCACGTTGGTACTGTCACGGATTCCATCAGCGTTCCGATGATTGAGAAGGGAACAGCCACCGTCACTCACATGGAAGGCAACGAAATTCATGCAATGAACGATCGTGACTACTCAATGATGATTTTGCCAATGCCAAGCGCAGAATCTGAAATGAACATTGAAGCAGGTCAGAAAATCATGTGGCAAGAAGCACTTGGCCGCTACATCATCATCCGAGATCACTGATATTTGAGAGACTCCGCTGCAGAGACGATCATCTCTTCATGGGTTGTGGACTTCCAACCCGTTTTTTCTATGGTGTT
>CALBFP010000087.1 GCA_937894115.1 uncultured euryarchaeote | reverse complement strand
TTTGGAAGACCGAACCGTTGCCACCGTAGGTGATGAGTTCATGTGGAAATTGCGCGACGTCAGGGTCGAGATTGTTCTGAATCATTAGCATGATTGAAGCTGCTTGTTTGCTTTTTGCGGGATATGCGTCTAGCGGGTAGGCTTTCATTGGGTGATCTATGGGTCGGAAGCGTCGCATGATGATGCGCCCGTAGGTGTTGAGTTCGGTGAGAAATTCGCTGGCTAACGAACGATGGTGTTGGATCGGAATGTATCGAAGGGCATTTTCGAGCGCCAGTAATTTTTCCTCATTTGACAGAATTTGTCGTCGGTTTGGGGCGTGGTCAACATCATCATCATCGCGAGGATGCGCTGGTAAGACGGCCGGTATGCCCTCCACGATGGATGCTCTCATGCGAAGCACTTCATCGTCCATGTGTCTGCTTCTGCATGGATGTCTTTGAGGCTTGTTCTCGCGAGATGTATGAAACGGAATGAGCGTAACATCAAAAACAGCCTGCCTTGACAGTGGACTGAGCACGTATGTCTGCAGAAGAGCCGTACACTGCCGAAGTGGTTGAATCCTCTTCCGCAGTAACGCGAGAATTCAATCTTGTTCTTGGTGCAACCATAGCACTGAGTCTCGTTTTTTTGGTCCTTTCCATGAGTTTCTCACAGGTGTTCGTAAACGAAGCAGTCCAGGAAGAGGACGTATCTGATGTCAGGGTCGACGTTTGGGATCGGTACAAATTGCCTTACGAGACTACCGGTGAATTTGGTGTAGCGCTGGAGGTAGGGCCGTATGAACTTCTGCCAACCGAAAATCAGTGGAACTCAACGCATTATTTCGTGGAGTATACGCTTCCTATTGAGGAAGGTGGTGCAGCGCCCAACGGCCTCATCAGCCTCGCTGTATGGCGGCCTAATGTACCGGAAGACGTGAAGGTCCCGGTCATCGCAGAAAGCGGGCCGTATTTCCAAGAAGCCAGCGTCGATACTCCCTCCATCGAGGTGCCAGGCAGTTGGCTTGGACAGATGTTTGTCGACCAAATTCTCCCCCATGGTTACGCTTTCGCACAGATATCGGTTTCTGGGACCGGTCGCAGCAATCACTGCATGGACCTCATGGGCAACGCCGAACAACTCGGCAACGATGCCGCCGTTAGATGGTTGGGTGAGCAGAGCTGGTCAAACGGCGCCGTGGCGCTTATCGGTAAATCCTACGATGGAAGCACCCCGTGGCAAGCGGCCATGTTTGGCTCCGAGCACGATTACCTCAAAACCATCGTTCCAATATCCGGCTTAATCGGTGTCAAGGAATTGATGTGGAAAAACGGCTCATCGGAAGCTCGCGCACCAATCATGCACAACGGCGTCTACGGTTCAT
>CALBFP010000086.1 GCA_937894115.1 uncultured euryarchaeote | reverse complement strand
CCGCGTCCTGAGGTCGCTTCAACCGAGTCCACTACCAGCAAAGAGGCAGTTTGAAACACCATGAGGGCAATCAAAAGCATAGGGATACCGCGGCGCATAGTCATCAACAGTTGCTCCAACAACTTGCATCATATGAAGATGGCCGTTGTTTGCTCACTGATTTTTACTCCGATGTTCATCGGATATCAGGCCTTGAATTGTGGGTTGATCGTACGGTGGAGAATCGTCAGAATCCAATTCAAGCACACTGTTATCAAAGTCGGGTAAATCCAGAGAGATGTTGTCCTCAATCGAAGGAAGCGAAGGTGTCGACAGATTGGACGCTGTTTCACCAACAGCTTCAACTCCAACCGGGGTTGCAGAAGCCATCGCTGAAAGTCCTGTAGCAACCTCTTGCCCTTTTGAGGCTACACCTGCGGCTGCTGCAACTGCAAGGGTTGCGCCCGTAGTCACAGCTGCGGTTGTCACCTTGCCAAGCAATCCAAAATCAGGGGATTCCATACCATCAAACCGTGAGACAACATCGTCCGGCTGTTTCATCCAGTCGGGTGGGTTTGTTGAGCCACCTTCAAGCACTGCAAGGGTCGTGAAGGCAGCGAGAGGCATAACAGCCAAAGCAGTCAGAAGATCGAGGAAACTGGTTTCAGGAATTACGGCATTACCAAGGAAGGCCTCGAAGAGATTGGCCTCAAATGTGATTGAGAGTTCCGTATCTTGACCCATCCAACCAAGAACAACAAGACTCGCAAAACGCCCCATCAACCAAAGCACGAGCACGGGGGCCAACCAAGACAGTTTGGTCATTGAAATCAACCATCTTCGTGTGAAGGTTGCAATTCCGATGTATTGGCGGCAAAAACGTGGATAAATTCGCATTGCCACCAACAAGCCGATCAGATACAACAGAATAGCAAGTTCCAATCTGCGGTTCAATCGCACGATGGATTCGGGGACCATCATAACAAGCGTTAATGGAATGGTAACGAGAAGAATTTGGAAGGGTACTGCAAGCAAAAGCAATCCGCCGTGCGTCGAAATCAAGGAGTGCCCGCGCATCATTCGCCGATTCACAAGTGTCGAGAGCGACCCGTGCGGTGATAGGGAGAAGTTCTCACGCGCACGACGCAGACTTGAGGCAGAACGGCCTGCTCGTGACATACCTAAGGTTGCCAACCAACCTCCACGCTCAACAACACGGATGGGTCGATATCCGCCCATAATCAACGCCAGCAACAGTGCAAGCATACCGTAACCAAGCGAAGCAGCCATAATCCAAGGAAGCATTTCTTTCTGAATACCGATGGTGATGTTTTCACCCGTCATATCAAGCTGAAGAAGATAGGTTATTGAAAATGCAGCCATGGGTGTCAAAAATATTTGACAAAACACGACGATGGTCAACCATATACGGGCGGTCAATGGTCCACGTTGACTGGCCCGCCCCATGCTCCGATGGATTGGAATGGTTAGACAAAGGTTCCCCCTAAATTTGGACCGTTAAGGTTACTTTTGAGGCTCATCCTTCTGTACCATTGGATAACCGTCGCTGATCCAAAGACGAAGCCACCCTCGAAAAAATCCATCCTTGCGCGGGCGTCCGAGGTCTGGACGGAGCATGTCATCCAATTTCTTGGAACACGAAGCGCATCGAACGGATTCGACCCACCACTCGGGCTGAGGGTGTGGACAACAAGCCTCTTCAGAATCAGCGACATTCATCACAAGTTGCAACCGTTGAGCCATTTCCAACGTACAAGCAACCGGAGCGCCTCCCAAGAATGCCTGTGCACGGGACAACAACGTCCATCCTCCAGCCAGAAAAAGGCCGTATCCAAACGTCGATTGTCCACCGAGGATACTGAGGTATCCGAACACCAACGGCAGCAGGGTTGTCATGGTTCCCAAATGATGGAACAAACGCATGTGAAGTACGCGTTGCGTCAGACGCGGTGAAAGTGGTATTGGTTCAGGGTGCGGTGGAAGCCGTTTGTTGAATCCAGAGGTTCGGCTCAATACCATGAATGGAACTCGTGGAATAAGATGACCAAAGAGGAAACCAGCGATGAAGAATGCAATCACTGATAACATGGATGATACCTACTGATTGTTGAGCCGTTTGAGGGTTGCTTCGACCTTGTCCATGCCTCGTGAAATATCGTCTTGAGAGATTGTGAAGGCGAAACGAAGGTGGCCCTCTCCCGATGGGCCAAACGCTGTTCCAGGTGAGCACAAAACCCCATCTTTGAGCAATTCCATGGCAAGCTCTTGACTGTTCATTCCTGCAACATGAATCTTGGGAAACACGTAGATGGATCCCTTCGGACGGTGGCACTCAACGCCTGGCATTGCATTGAGCCGGTCGACGATGAGGTTGCAACGGGCATGGAATTCCTTGGCAAGGATGTCAGGATAATCCGATGCCTTCTCCATCGCTTCAAGAACAGCATACTGCATGGCATCGTTTGAGCAAGCAGTGATGTAATATTGCATTTTTATCACTTGCTTCATTGCCTCCATGTTCGCTGAGAGGATGTAACCAATGCGCCAACCTGTCATTGCAAACGTCTTCGAAAACGAATTGATGAGCATGACTTTGTCGTAATCGGTTCCAACAAAGGAGACGTGTTCGGATTCGAACACAATTCGATCGTAAACTTCATCGGATAAAATCCACAGATTGTGCCGCTTTGCGAAATTCAACAATTCATCTCTCTGTTGAACCGTTAGAGTGCCGCCGGTTGGATTTGATGGGAAATTGTAGAGAATGGCTACAGTATCTTCGTCGACCAAAGATTCGAGGTCTTGAATGGATGGAACAAACTCGTTCTCAAAAAGACACGGATAGTATCGACTTTCACCACCACAAAGCGTTACATCTGGACCGTACAGAGGAAAATAAGGCTCGGGTAGCAGCACGTTTTTACCAGGGTCAACCAATGTCAAAAACAAGTTGAGGAGTGCGTTTGTTCCTGACATGGTTATGCAGACGTTTTCATGAGTTAATCCAGATTCGAGGTGGTGCCAAGATTCGGCAATTTTCGTCCTCAAAGCGGGGATCCCAGCTGTTGTTGTGTATTTGTTACGACCCTTCAGCATGGCTTGATGGAAGGCTTCAATTGCAACCGGGGGTGGCTGAAAATCCGGCTCTCCTAGGCCAAAACTGATGACGTCATCTCCAGCTAAATCAAACATTTTTCGAACGCCTGTAGGCTGAATGGCAAGAGCACGTTGGCTGAAATCACCCATCCGAATCGTCCTCCTCAGGTACAATTATCGCATCAAGTACTTCTTGTTCTTCAATGGATGGGAGTTCATAGTTTGCATTCTTGCTGAGATACTCGTCATCATCCCTTCCGAGCAGGATTATGACAGCAAGCACGAGCATTGCTACGGCCAAGACGACCA
>CALBFP010000085.1 GCA_937894115.1 uncultured euryarchaeote | reverse complement strand
TGCCGGAACCAAAGAGTGTTGCCTCAAGCAGTGTTTCCAACGCAAATTCAGACATGTACCCACCTATTCTACCAACCATTCATGCTCGTGCATTTCAGATGCTTCCATCTGTTGTTCTTTCTTCATCATTTGAAGAGCCTTTTCCTCGGCAAGGCGAGCTTTCTCTGCACGCTGCTGGAGTCGTTCAGCGTGAATAACCGATCCTGTTATGGAATCTTTTCGAGCCTCTTCGGCCTCAAGATCTGCTTGGAATGTAGCAGCAAGCACCTCTTCAAAAGTTGACAATTGCGGCCATAAATCCTCAATCATAATGATGTCACTCAATTCATTACCTTGTGTTATGGAAGCAATGCCCTTGTGTGTCAAGAACAAGCCTGCGATAAACGAACTCACTCGAGCATCATCGCCGTACCCCTCTGGGACAGTTCCAAAAGTAGACTCAAGGATTGGTATTAGGGCACTGATAACGTTCTTCAGAGGAACTTGGGTTGAGTCCATCGTAAGCGTTGTTTGACGCAAAGCATCCCAACACCGCTCAATGTCTCCCTCCAGGTCTTCGTTGTGCACCCGGCCCCCCACATTCGAGATCATCGCTTCAACCTCTACGGCATGCGCTGCACGATTACGCTCACGTAATTTGAGAGCATCTGCGTCATCCGCAGCATCCTTGAGAGCGGAAAGCAGTTCGCCTAGCGTCACGGGTCGGCCTTCTTCACGTCGTACACGTTCATCGAATAAATTCTCGAGAACATCGTCTGCACCACCTTCCAAGACCGTGTTTGTAAAATGAAATTCAAGGTCATCGTAATCCGTTTCCCACCCAAAATCAAATCCAGTGTCCCAATCCTCGCCCGTATCCTGATACTGAATACGTTCGAACAGATGAGATGCTTGATGATTAAGAACTTCCCATGCCATTCGAATCAATCGACCACAAGCCGGTAGGTCAAGGGTGTTTGCATGTGATTTTACTCGTTTGGTAAATTGACGTAAAAACGATGTCAGATTGATATCCCATGCGTCTTGTCCTTCACTGTTGACCAAAGATAAAACAAGAGCAACACTGCGATCAAACGGGTCTTCTAGGGTTTGATGTTCGGCTTCTTCTGTTTGTGCGATCATGAGGATACGATCTGCATAAGCATTAATTCCCTCAAGATCATCATCACCTCCCTGCAAAAGTTGGTCGATGACGTCTTGACGCAAGAACCACTTATCGAGTCCTTGCTGAATCATCATACTCACCTCAATCTTTCAAGTCGATTGTGTCTTCTTGATCTATTTGCTCCTCGGATTCAAGTTCAGAGAGTGCATCAACCAGTGCTGCACGTTCTTCAATATCCTCGTTGGTTTCTGCTGTTCGTTCGGCAAGAGAGGTCATGCTTTCGTCCTCTTGCATGTGTTTGAGAAGACCACCGAGACTCGCTGGAGCAGGAAGAGCTTCTGGAACACGAGGCATCTCTGCGAGCGTCGCTTCCTCTTCTTTGGCACGTTGCGCATTTTTGATGGCAGCGGATTGTGCTTCTTTGAGGGCTTGTTCACCTAGAGCAATTGCTTTTTCCTGGTCGAAATCGATGATTCGGCGACTGCATCCATCACCGCCATGAGTAATTCCAATGTGGTGATCTGCGAGTTGCAGTGAAACTTTTCTCAGAGTGACCATGATGAATTGCGCTGCTTTGCTTCGTTCCCGGCACATCTTAGCGATACACTCAGCGTTCACGCTGTCGAGGTTCTGATCGACTTCATCGAAGTAATAGAATGGGCTTGGATCATAATCCTGAATTGCAAATATGAGAGCGAGTGCGGCAACGGATTGCTCTCCACCTGAAAGTTGATGCCGCGTGACATTCGACGACTTGCCCTTCGGCTGAGCCCATAATTCCAAGCCCCCCTTGAACGGTTCTTCCTTATTTTCGAGATACAGTTCGCCTCTACCGCCATTGCTCAGAGACTTGTAAACCGACTTGAAGTTTTCATTGACCTTCTCCAAGACATCAACCAGTCGAACCTTTCGTTGCTCTTCGAGCCGTTCTGCGACATCGATGAGGTGCTTCTTTCGTTCCTGAAGTTTCTTGAAATCACCATCCATTTCATCAAGACGTCGCTGTACGGCGTCGTACTGTTCAATCGCTCTCATGTTGACAGCGCCAAACTCTTCCAGCCGTCGTTCAAGTCGACGGATACGTCGATCGATATCGGATACAGAATCCAATACAACTCCAACTTCTGCGGCTTGAATACCCATCGAACCCATCTCCAATTCAACATCGTACAATTCCTTGCGCTTTGCTTGAATGGTACGCTCCAGTTCTGTGGAGAGGGTGCGATGACTCCGTGCCTGACTGGATTTCTGAGTAAGTGTTGAATTCAGACTTGCACGTTCTTCAACCAATTCAAGGCGTTCATCTTCGAGGCCTTTATTCTCCTCAAGGAATTGAGCACGTTCTGCTTCCTTTTCAACGAGAAGTGCCTCATTTTGTTTGACTGTGGTTTGCAAAGAAGCTGCTTGTTCCGTTCGTTCTTTGACCGCAAGGTCGATTTGATCCAAGCGTTCTTTTTCCGTCGAAACTGTTGATGTGAGCAAATTTTCACGATCCGAAATCGAACGCAGTGAAATCTCGGCCGTTGACTGGATGCCTTCGGCTTGGGTTCTCAAAACCGTGCATTCATGCATTCTGTCTTTGAGATGTTGTGGACTTGCGTCCTCAAGAGCGGATTGAGCACTTGTTCGAAGGATTTGAGCGTCAGCAACCTTTGATTCAGCATCATCAAGCGATTCCAATTGCTTGCTGGCCAATTCTTCAAGCCGTTGAAGATCTTGCTTTAGGGTTTCGACGTCACCAATAATTTTCGAGTGTGTCTTTTTGAAACTCGCAACTTCTGCACGCAACGTCTCCCGTCGAATTGCGCCCTCTTCATTAGCAAGTTCGTTGATTTGAGTACGCAGTGTTTGTTGTTCCTTACGAACATCAGCAAGCGCCGCAGAGACTGTGTCGGACATGAGACGAAGACGTTCAATTTCTGCGTTCAACCGTTCGACCTCCTTTGCACCTGCGATGCCTCCTCCAAAACTAACGGACATGCGCTGGCGGGAGCCGCCGATCATGGCACCTCCTGCTTCGGTCACGTCGCCACGCATCGTAACCAAGCGAACACCGCCCATGTTTTGTCGTGCTATGTCCATATTCTGAACGATTAGGGTGTTGCGCAGAGCGAACTTAATCGCAGTATCAATCCGAGGATCGTACTCCAACAATTCGTAAGCAAAACCAATCACACCTGATTTCCGAGCAACCATCATTGCCTTTCCTCCAGCGCGACTTGTTGAGAGTTTATTCAACGGCAAAAATGTTGCACGTCCAGCCTTCCGCTGAGCGAGCCACCGTATTGCTTCGGCTGCGACCTCATCCGAATCGACGACTACCGACGTCATCGCTCCACCAAATGCCGTTGCGAGGGCTGTTTCGTGTTCAGAATCAATAGGTGCGCACAATTCAGCAATGGTTCCGATAATGCCCTTAATCTCTCCACGGTCTCTGGCACCGAGTACTGCTGCTGCCCCACCAGCCATCCCTTTCGAATTCGATTTGTTTTCCAATTCCGCCCGGGCCGAACGAAGTTGTCGCTCGGTTTCCGTCATTTTCCGCTCAACTGCTCCTGCTTCCTCCAAAAGGCGCGATTCAGCGCGTTCCGCATCCATGATGTCCTGGGCAAGTGTCGAACGGTCGACTTTCTTCCCTTTTGATGCCTCATTGAATTCCGCTTCTTTTTCCTCAAGTTCAAGACGTGATTCCTCTGCTTTTTCTTGGGCGCTTGCAAGATTTGCTTCAACAAGTTCTGCTTGAGCAGCGGTTCGATCGACATCTGTTTGTGCTGCTGCAACAGCTTCCTTAGCCTTCTCAAGTGTTGAAATTGCTTCACTCAGTGCTCGATTAAGTTCTGCATGATTTTTACCCGAACCCTCGAGAAGGTTACGAACCTCATTCTCCTCAGATTGTGCTTCATCCAGCATTCTTTGAGCTTCCTGCATCTGCTGCTGGCTCGATTTGGTTTCTTCCAACAAGTCGCTCAGAGCCGCTGCCGCTTCTTGGTAACGCTCCAATGCTTGCTCGCGTTCTCGGCCGTCGTCAATGTTGGCTTGGAGTGCATCTTCGATGCGGTCTTTGTCGCGAGCAATCTGAACGCGTAAATCCTGAATGGCTTTCGACAATCCATCGCCTTCGTCACCAAGAAGCGCATCGATTTGCTTTTGTATTTCACCAATTCGATCATCAAGTTCGACCAATGTCTTGCTTCCTGCCTTGACTTGTTCTTCAAGATCAGCTGCTTCTTCGACAAAACGCAATTGCTCCGCAATTTGGTGTTCCAACTCCATACCAAGACTCGCAAACATGGCCTGATAGCGTTGCGAACGGTTGAGGGACAATTCATCGGTAATGGATTGTGCTTTCATAGCGATCTTTCGCTCTTCCTCCAATTCCTGAAGTCGGATTTGTTGTTCCTCTTGCAGCATTCCTATTCTCTCGATAAACGAATCAACACTGTCTTGTTGCTTCTTTGCCTTACGAATTTCATCATCATAGGAAGTGACTCCGGCTACACCGTCCAGAACCTTTCTGCGTTCTACGGGTGTCATTCGAGCAAGACCTGTAACATCACCTTGAAGGACAATGTTGTACCCGTCCGGTCGAGCATTCGCCGCATTGAGCAAACGGTGGAACGATTTTTGTGTAGATTCTTCCCCATCGAGTAAATATGTTGAAACGACATTGTCAGAGGCAGTAAGTCGAATCGAGCGAGTCATACGCACTTCATCATTCTCAATAGGAAGTCGACGTCTGCCGTTTGCTAACACCGGATTCCCAAACACAAGTGTCACCGTGCAATTGCGTGCGGGTTTGTATCCTTCTGCTCCATTGAAAATAAGCTGTCTTGTGTTTTGCGCTCGAATGGTTCGTGTGGATTTTGGACCCAAAACAAACTGAATTGCATCCCCACAATTGGACTTTCCTGAACCATTGGGTCCTGTGATTGCTGAAAAACCTCGATCAAGAGGGATGATGACCTCGCCGCGAAATGATTTGAAATTCTCCATTTCCAGCGCTTTAAGAAACATCCCAATCCCTTGCCGGCCAAATTGACCTTAGGTCGGATACCGTTCGTCAAGGACATTTAAAGAGTCGGTTGATTATGCGTCGGCGCACTTCGTTTTGGGGGTTGGAAAAATGTGCCGATATGGTCAGACAACACCCGTCATCCGACACTCTTTACAACCGCCACCTTTGCAGTATGGACAAGTTGCTCTGACTTTCGGGGAGTTTCGTGTTCGAAACGGCATCATGTTCGCATCCCTATCCAACAAGCGGCTGCGTCGAGACAACCCCTCACGTGTTGCAGACATTGAACGAGCCTGCTCGTTGAAGACCTGCTGAACACGTCGTTCTTTCTCTCGGTCGTACTCCAATCGTTGGTAGTTCTGTTCAAATTCCGACTCTACATATTTTGGCCCACGCATCAGCAGCGCACCAAGGACAGCAAAGAGAATCTGAACCATCCATTCATTCAGTGGTAGAGGAATGATGTCTGCGATACTTGCTGAATTTGCAGATGTAGGAAGTATACGAAGACGGTCCATTAGTGCAAGGCAAAACAGAACTACGCCTGATACAAACATAACACGTCGAATTCGTTTTGCAAGGCGGGGATCTGAAGGCATCCGAAAACGACCGGCTGTAACGATAAGAACCCCCCAAACCAAGAGAAGAATATCGGCTGTACCCCACGTTCCTTTCTCGCTCAGACAAAATGCAGTACCTGTTTCTTGTATTTCTTTTTCCATTTCAGGAATGGTACACCCAGGGTCGGCGAGCCGCAAGACATCAAGTCGAGCGGTCCCTGCTCCCTCCACAACGTTGTCAGCAACGATTCCGAAATGAACATTTGCGATGACAAAAGCGATTGTTGCAAGGCCGAGTAGAGCAATGAGCTTTCGCAACATGGACAGCGGTAGAATCCGGACCAAATAGCCCTATCGATGGAGGAACCGATGTCATCAAGAACAAACAGGTTTTGGACGTAACATGCCTCGAGTTCTGATCATAGGAACGGGCATTGCTGGGCTCTTTGCGGCTCTTCGATTAGCGAACAATGGAATTGATGTTGAAATCATCACAAAGCAGAGACCGAAGGACTCCTCGACCAACTGGGCTCAGGGTGGAATTGCTGCAATCCTTGACAAAACCGATCTCGATGAAATTGACGGCCACATTAAGGATACACTCAATGCAGGAGACGGTCTTTGCGACGAAGAAATCGTTCGAATGGTCGTGCAGGAAGCGGGGGAACGGATTCTTGATTTGCTTTCCATCGGTGTTGAATTTGAGCGAGATCAAGAAGGAACGTTTCAATTGGCCCAAGAAGGAGGTCATTCTTCACGACGAATCCTTCACGCAAAAGATGCAACGGGGAAAGAAATCGAACGAGCCCTCACTACAGCTGCCCAAAAACACGAACGGATTGTGATGCGCCCAAACACACTTGCCATCGATTTGATTCAGCGACAACACAAATCTCCTGAAAAGGGCGTATGCGGTGTTTGGGCGCTCGATCAAGAAACAAATCAGGTTGAAACCATTCAGGGAGATGCAGTCGTACTTGCCACGGGGGGTGCTGGCCAGCTCTGGGAAAAAACCACCAACCCTTCCGTATCGACTGGAGACGGCATTGCAATGGCCTATAGAACGGGCGCCTCAATCATCAATATGGCGTTTGTTCAGTTCCATCCAACCGCACTCATGATCGAAGGTGAACGCCCTTTCTTGATTACGGAAGCACTGCGTGGTGAAGGTGCTGTTCTTCTGGACCATGAAGGGTATAAAAAATGGAAATCGACCAACGAAGAAAGTCCTTCAATTCACTCCTTTACACTCAAGGCATCTCCGCTTGGCTCGATGTCAACCCGAGATGTTGTGGCTCGAGCCATCGATCAACGTTGCGCTGAATCCGGCGAATCGCACGTGTATCTCGTAACAGAGCATCTCGATAAACAGCATTTAGACGAACGCTTTCCTATGATTTCTAAACGACTGAAAGACAACGGCCTTGAACTTGGAATCGACCCTCTCCCCGTTGCACCTGCAGCACATTACATCGTTGGAGGCATCGAAGTAGATGAAATCGGATCTGCGATTCTCAAAGACTCCAAGAATCCGATACCAGGATTGTATGCCATTGGGGAAGTAGCCTGCACAGGCATGCATGGCGCAAACAGGCTCGCCTCAAACAGCCTCTTGGAGGCGGTTGTTTTCGCTCACCGGTGCTCAACCCACCTCATCCAAAACGGCCTTTCTCAGAAACCAACCGCTCCAGTTGGCTGGCGCTCAGAAGGTCTTGATGAACTCAAAGAACACGGCCCTATTGCCCACGACAGGGCTGCACTGAATCAAACCATGCGTTTTGAGGTGGGTGTTTCCAGACGTTTCTTGAGATTGCAGCGAGCGATTCGGCGTCTTCGTTTGCTGGAAAAAGAGATTGATACCATTTGGAAATCAAGCCTTCCTTCGCGAGAAATCGTTGAGTTAAGAAACATGATTTTGGTAGGAATACTTGTGGCTGAAGACGCCAATCGACGTGATGAAAATAGAGGCCTGCACTACAACAAGGACCTTGTCAGAGATGACGAATAACGGACGTAAGCATCTCATTGAGAGGCGTAGGGATGCCAAGGATTTCCCCTCGTCGACAAATCTCTCCATTAAGCGACTCGATTTCCGTTTCCCTACCTGCTCGAATGTCTTGCAACATTGAACAATAGTTGGTTCTTGTTTGCTCAAGAACGGTTCGTAATCGATCAACAAGTACTTCATCATTCTCAAGTTTGACACCCTCCATTCGAGCAACTTTAGCCCCCTCAAGCATGACTGAAACGGATGCTTCAAACAATGCAGGTTCAAGCAAGGCTCCGTTCTCCTTTCCGAGCAATCCAGCCAATGGATTGATGGCGATGTTGAGCAACATCTTGTTCCAAAGCAAAACTGCTCCATCCGCAAACCAATACGGATTGAGATTTGCATCGTGAAGGACTTCAATCAATTCCGTTACAGATTCTTCGGAGTGTTGATACACAAATGGACCGATCGAGATTTTTCCTTTCCCTGCCCAATGAACAGTACCGGCTTGAGGCCTGTAAGCTCCATGTGTTGTTGTGGCGGCAAGGACCCTGTGAGCTCCAAAGGCGTGAACCAACCGCTCCTCGTGACCCAATCCATTGGACAGCGTGCACACAAATCCATCGGTGTGGAGAATGTGCTTTGCTACAGTAAGATGTTCATCAAAGGTTGATGACTTGCCCGTCATTATGACAACGTCACAACAACCTCGAACAGATTCGGGCAGTGGATGCTCGGCCAGAAGCACCTCCCATCGCTGAGAAGATGTCGTTTGCGATTGAACTCCCTCAACGATTAAACCTTCAACCGTAAGATGGGCAGCATGAAGGCCACGCCCGTAGAGAAGGAGATCTGTGGATGTGGTCGAAAGACATCCGGCGAGAAGCGAACCGATTGAACCTGCACCAACAATGCCGATTCTCAAGATTCAACCTCCATGTAGGCTCCAAATGTGATAAGAATGGCGCCGTCCTGATTCGTTAGTTGGTAGGTGTTGACCTCAGAATTCGGAACCATGAGGGAGAAATTGTTCCAGCCGGGATTCAACGTATTGGGCAACGCACTGAGATCCCATTCGACATTCCCAAACGCAACATGGCGGAAAACAACGTCGTTTTCATTGCTGTTAAAAATAATCAACTCGAGTTGACTCGAGTCGGCGGTCATCGGTACATCCCACAATCGCATGACCTCACCGTTGTGATGAAGTATGAGATCAGGTCCTTCCTGAACCATAAATTTGGTTGATGTGTAATCGTCTTGATTGCAGTAGACGTACGTATCTTCTCCAAATTTAACCTTAAGACGCTGGCTCTCGCTTATTGACGCTGGTACTTTAAAATCGTCAAGGATGCTCAAATCCCATGTCCAATTCAGATCTTCGCCGCCGGGGGGAAGGAGTCTGTAACTTTCCTTACAGGATGTTGTGTTTTCTTGATACATCGTACCATTCCCATCAAATGGAGCGCCCCAAGGATGATGTTCATCGATCAACCAACCTTCGGATGAAGAAACAATGTGTTCCCACGTCGGATTGTAATTGACAACGAAAGAGGAATTGCCCAATGTGAGGTTGCGAATCATGGTTTGGACGTTCAACGGAAGCGCTTGATCGACACCGTCCAAACAAATTTTTGTGTCTTCTGATGTGAGTGTTTGGGTCAACCCGGCCTGTCCTTCCAGCCAGAGGTATGGAAGCCATTCATCTCCCAAATCTGGGAAGGATATGTTTGCTGATTGCCCTTTTTCAACATGTACGTCAAGACATGCATGAACAGAATCACCGCTTCGGACATGGTACCATTCAGTACCTAGAGAGGCATTGATGTTCGGTAAAATTGTACTGCGTTCAACGTATGAGTGTACTTCATCAAAGCGAATCTCGACCTCGTATTCGACAAACGAAGGCTGATGGGTTGTGTTTTCGTGGTTGAACAGAAGTTCGATAGAAATCGATTCATCAGGCTTTAGAATACCCTCACAACCTTGACTCTCGCAAGAAAGTTCGGATGCCCACGATGAATCCCCAAGAATTGCTTGAGAAACCGAATACGAGTAATCGAGCATCGATGGATTTGTCAACGTGATGTATGCTGATGCATTCCATTGGTCGGATAGATCAGCATAGGAATCGCTCTCAAACGAATACGTTGCTTCAGCGTCCCACCTCTCGATCGGTTCGATTGGAAATTCTGGAGGCAGTGCGAGTAAAATTACAGCAAAGAGGATGATTCCAAGACGGCGATGCGTGTCTTCATCGAGCGGCCTATCACCGTCAAGCATGACGGGAATACGCACATCACTGCCCATGAACAACAGTAGAGGTATGATTACCGATAAAATTGGAATCCATATTGTAAAACCGTTGAAGGCGTTGAAAATAAAGAAGGCAGCAGTAATGAGAATCATAAACATGAGAATCTGAGTTCCTGAACTTCGTGCCTCTTCGACCCCCATCCGAGCGACGAGCAAGCGACCACCTGGGAAGGTAGGGACAGGAAGCATCAACAACCATCCAACGAGCGTCAAAAATGCTGCAGCGAAGAAAAACGGGTGACTCCAATCGAGGTTCTCTGTCGATATCGGTACAAATGCTGCAAGCAGTTCAAACAGGAACGGAGCGTTTGCACGGTACGGCTCTTCGGTCACAAGATAGGAGTCCGTGGTCAAAGCAAACCCAAGCGTCCAAAACACGAATCCTGAAACGATCATCACAATTGGAGCGGATATTGAGGCCCATGCAAGAGATATGCGATCTGTCCATGGTCTGGCGTCCATTCGCGGGAGTGTCGGTATGAAAAAAATACCAAACGGCCAAATGAAGAACGATGTCGACAATCCCGAGAAAAGCCAAATGATGACTGAGGGGTCAGGAATTGGAAGGATGTGCCCACTTCGAACCCCAAATTTTGCTGAAATGCGGACCTGAATAAAGGACGCTAAGAGCAGTGAAAACAGTATAGGAAGGGCAAAGCCAAGTAAGGCATCAACATAAACAGAATCTGAGAACCATCCGTTATCGGGTCTACCTGTGTCCATCCATCGAACCGCAGAGAGAATTAGGGTTATCAGCGAAGCCGTCCACATGTAGAGATGGATTCGTGAACCTGGAAATTGTCGGTGCGGTAGTGGGAGTGTCGTCAGTTGATTCGTATCGCCACGTCGAAGACGCGCCATCCAGCCCAATCGTTCGAGATATCCGTTCAATTCTTCCAGCTTTTCATCGAGTTGATCCGATTCAACTTCCCATGTAGGCCACAAACCACCGGTAGGTGCGCGTACCGTTAGGTATCGCTGGACGATGCCTTCAAGCAGGTCTTTCTGATTCCACGCTTCTTTGTGGACGCGGAGTGGATTCAAATTTTTTTCATCCACATCGGTCATTGAATCCGGTCCCCTTAGGTGGAACTGGACACCACTCCCACATCAATCATGCCCTTTTTTCAGAGCATGGAGAAAATCACTTGTTTTTGAAACGCTTGAGACGGAACGTCTCTTCACGTTCCATTTCTTCCAACCGAAGTTGGATGAAGACTTTGGCTTCTTCAAGCTCCGGTATAACCTTGAACTCAAGTGCGTTTACACGACGTTTGGTGGCTTCTATTTCCTCCAAGAGGCGTTTCAAGGTTGCTTCCATTTCGGCAGCCTTGACAATCTTTTCAATCAATTCACTAAAACTGTCGCTCGCTTCATCGATATAGGGCGATGAACCGATGAAACCAACACCACGTTCAGCAAAGGTTGACTTGAGATTGGTTCCACTAACGCTTGGAACGACTACGCCCATGATGTTCCTTCGCTCGACTTCAACCTCGGGATGAGCGCTGTTCGCAATAGCGGCGGCCCGTACGGCCAAACCACCCTCGATTGCGTTTGCAAGATCGATACGCTGCTTTGCCAATCGGAATGCTTCAGTGATTTCACGCTTCGCTTCAATCATTTCTGCGAGAAGTTGACGGAACTCATGGAAGAGACCGTCGCGTTTCATCTTGAGCAATTTGTAACCGTTCTTGGTTTGCTTGATGCGCCCCTTGAGTTTGATCAACTCGCTCCGGGTTGGTTTGATGTCAAGCGCCATGGTTTCACCTCAGAATTCAAGCTTTGTTGTCAGGATGGTACTTCTCAATCCACTTCTGGTCAAGACGAACAAGGTACTTCGTGTCGATGGATGACATCAGTTCCCAACACAGGTCAAGAGTTTCATCAATGGAACGATCTTCATCACGAGACTGGCGCAGGAAACGGTCTTCAAACACACCTGAGAAATCAAGGAGTTGTTTGTCACGCTCGTTCAGTGCGTCCTCACCGACAATTGCGACAAGTCCCCGAAGTTCACGCCCTTGAGCATACGCAGCATACATCTGATCCGAAACGGATTTGTGGTCTTCACGTGTTGTATCAGCGCCAATACAGGAACCCATCAATCGAGAGAGCGATGGAAGAACGTTGATCGGTGGGTAGATACCTTGCTGATGGAGTTCACGTGAAATAACGATTTGTCCTTCAGTAATGTACCCTGAAAGGTCAGGAATTGGGTGCGTGATGTCGTCACCGGGCATGGTAAGAATTGGGAACTGTGTAATCGATCCCTTCTTGCCCTTTACAATCCCCGCACGCTCGTAAAGCATTGCAAGATCTGTGTACATATAACCGGGGTAACCGCGTCGACCAGGTACTTCTTCACGTGCTGCACCAATTTGGCGAAGTGCATCGCAGTAGTTGGTCATGTCTGTGTAAATAACGAGTACGTGGTAATCGTGCTCGAAGGCAAGATATTCAGCTGCTGTCAGTGCGAGACGCGGGGTAATGATTCGTTCGACAGCCGGGTCGTCGGCGAGGTTAACGAACAGTGCAGCGTTCTCAAGTGCACCGGTTCGCTCGAGGTCCGAACGGAAAAAGTTGTACTCCTCAGCAGTAATACCCATTGCACAGAATACCACAATAAATTGCTCATCGCTTCCCTTTAGTTTCGCTTGCCGGGCAATTTGTAGCGCAATATCGTTGTGTGGTAGACCAGAAGCCGAGAAAATTGGCAACTTTTGTCCACGCACGAGTGTCGTACAACAATCGATTGCAGAAATTCCTGTCTGAATGAAATCGTGAGGACTTTGACGGCTGAATGGATTGATTGCAGCACCGATGATGTCCGCATTTTCTTCTGCAACAATGTCAGGTCCACCGTCTCTTGGACGACCTGCACCATCGAGAATACGGCCGACAAGGTCTTTGCTTACCGGGAGCTTAAACACGTCTCCCATGAAGGTTACACCTGCGGTTCGATCGATTTTTGCGGTCCCTTCGAACACTTGAACGATAACTAGGTCGTCCGAGGTGTCAAGAACTTGACCGTTCTTGATGCTCCCATCGGCCAGTCGGATGGTTACAATTTCACCAAATGCAACCGGTTCGGTCTTGTTCAAGAAAACGAGTGGTCCCTTAACGTCGGTAATGGTTCGGTATTCTTTTCCTGTCATGATATCACGTCCTAGTTGTCCTCCACAGTTGCACCAATCTCATCGACCATGGTTTTCACCATGTCATCGATGGTGTCGATGTATCCTTTCTCAAATCGTCCACGCATAAGTGCGGTTCGTGCTGGAACGTTGACAACATCGTTGAGTTGTGCACCAGCAGCCATTGCATTCTTGGCAGCTTCTTGGAAGCTGAGAATGGCCTTGGACATGGAGTATTGCAAGTTGATGTCACAGTACGCATCAACATCGTGGAACCCGTTCTGTTGCAAGAAGAATTCACGAATCATACGTGCAACTTCGAGTGTGAGTTGTTGATCGACGGGAAGGGCGTCGGAACCAACAAGTTGGACAATTTCCTGCAGTTCTGCCTCAATTTGCAGCAAACCACTGATTTGGGTTCGTATCTCTGGGAAATCCTGTGCGATGTTGTCACGGAACCATTGATTCAAACTCTGTGGGTAGAGTGAATACGAGTTGAGCCAGTTGATAGCGGGGAAGTGACGTTGCCGAGCAAGCCCCGCATCCAATCCCCAAAACACCTTAACAATTCGAAGGGTACCTTGGGAAACAGGTTCAGAAATGTCACCACCGGGAGGACTGACCGCACCGATAACGGTAACCGATCCATCGTCCCCGTTTTTGGTCTCGACACGACCGGCGCGTTCGTAAAACTCAGCGATTCGAGAGGAGAGGTAAGCTGGGTAACCTTCCTCACCGGGCATTTCTTCCAGACGGGAAGAAATCTCACGCATCGCTTCAGCCCAGCGAGAGGTTGAGTCCGCCATCAAAGCAACATCGTAACCCATGTCACGGAAGTACTCAGCAATGGTAATTCCAGTGTAGACAGATGCCTCACGTGCTGCAACAGGCATGTTGGACGTGTTGGCGATCATAACCGTTCGATTCATCAACGGTTTTCCGGTGTTCGGGTCGATCAAGTGAGGGAACTCGTCCAATACTTCAGTCATCTCGTTTCCACGCTCACCACAACCGATGTAAACGACGATTTGAGCATCGGAATACTTCGCAAGCGATTGTTGTGTAACCGTCTTCCCTGAACCGAACGGTCCTGGAATACCTGCTGCACCACCTTTTGCGAGGGGGAACAGGAAGTCGAGAATGCGCATACCGGTAATCAGTGGTGTATCTGGAGCGTACTTTTGACGATACGGACGAGGTGTTCGCACCGGCCACTTCTGCATCATTTGTATTTCAGATCCGTCTTCCAATGTGCATACCGTTTCTGTAACATTGAAATCGCCCGACTTGATGTTTTTGACTACACCGCTCATGGTCGGAGGAACCATGATTTTGTGAACGATGGTTTCGGTTTCTTGGACGTGGCCGATTACTTGGCCACCTTCAACTGCAGCACCTTTTTCGACAACGGCTTCAAACGTCCATTTCTTTTCAAGATCAAACGCATCAGCATCAACTCCACGGGTGATGAACACACCCATGACTTCTTCCAACGTTGGTAGAGGTCGCTGTATACCGTCATAAATCTGGGTTAGCAACCCAGGTCCAAGCGAAACCGATAGAGTCTCGCCCGTATTGATGACCGGTTCGCCGGGTCTGATTCCCGATGTGTCTTCGTACACTTGGATGACAGCTTTCTCACCGTGCAATTCGATAACTTCTCCCATCAATCCTTCATCGCCCACGCGGACAACGTCGTACATTCCTGCGCTCATTCCCGTTGCGGTAACCACAGGTCCCGAAATTCGATAAATTACTCCTTCTTTGCTCATGCTCTTTTCCTCCATTTTGGAACATCATTTCCATAGGTCGACTCCAATTGCTCGTCGAATGGTTTCTCGGAGCGTGTTGTCTTCATCCGTACCGATTCCTAGAACCGTCGGCGAGACAGAACCGGACAATTGCGAGCGCAATCGGTCCGGCAAGGATGCAAGAACTGCGGAGTCAACAACAACAATTCCAACATCCTTTGAATTGAGAAGGCCTCGAAACACTTTAATGCGTTCCTCTTCACCTTCTGGACTGTAAAGATTTGAAATTCCAGCAAGCTGGAATCCAAGTGTAAATTCTGGTGATCCTACGACTGCAATTTCCATGTTTTCACCTCATAGAATGTGAGCCTCTAGAATTTCAGGCGGCAAACCTGCAAATCGGCCACGAACGATCATTCGAAGGTCGGTAACCTCCTTGACTTTCATAGCGATGTAGTAAACGATGGGTAATGCAGAGACAGGATGGAGGTAGCTCATCTTTTGCATCTGCATGTATTCTCTAGCGTGCAGCCATGTAACGACTGCATCGAGCGAACGTTCTTTTTCTGAGGTTTCAAGTGCCTCTTCAAACCCAGCAATGTCAAATTTTGCGTTGTTTCTCAGCACATCCAACATTGCACTTTTTCCGCCGTTAGCAATCGACGACAAGGCTCGTTGCGGCATCAGACGACCACCTGGAACAAGTTCCTCGTAGAGTGCGTTCCCTTCGATTCCGAAGGCAGCTGCTTCAAGGACGTTCAATATGTTGCGGTGATCGATTTCTGTCGCCAAGACAGTCCTCAAGTAACGTGCATCGTTTCCACTGTATCCCAGTGCTTTGAGAGAGGACGCAAAATAATGACGATCCAATGCGTCTTCATAGTGTGTAAGTCGAGCATCTTCTGGAAGATTGACCAACGCTAAACCGAACGATTTGCGACGCATCTGTTGTGCAGCAGAACGAAGATCATCCGAGCTTTCGAGGATTTTTATCCACGGCGTGTTGATTTCGTTCAAATCCGGAAGAATATCCTTGCCGATCTTTTCAGCTTCGATACCGTTTGCCACAGCACGCAGAATTGCTTTTGCGTTTTGGTATTCGTACCGACTTGAATAAATCTCGACGACCTTTCGAACCTTGCCCTTGCAAAAAGAGAGAATGTTTTCAAGTTCATTCTCAAGATTGTGGGTTAAGGCAGCTTCGACCAAGTCACCACCTGAGTAACGCGAGGCATAGAGGTTGATTTCATTTTGATAACCGCTTTCCGCAACCGTGTTCGTCAACTGGTCTGGTGATTGATTGATGAGTTGTCGCAATCGGGCTTTGTCCATCAACGCTTGCCGTCGAGCCTTTGCTCTTGAGGCCACGTATGGTACATTACCCGAAAACATAATTCATCCCTCAGCCAAACAGTGTTTCATTTATTGCAGCGCGCTCATCGGTCCAAGTTCGATCAAGAAGTGAGTCGAATCGGAAATCAAACGATACAGAGCCGTCAGCAGCTTCCATCATGAAGCCACCCAAACCATCGATTTCATCGCCGATGGTTCGAGATCCCGCCTCTTTCTTCAGTGCAGATGCATCGATCGAAACTGGACGAATAACGAAGTCTTTTCCAGAAACGCCGTCAGCACGCTTGAGCAGGGATTTGAGGAGTGTTGCACGTCCTTTCATCCCAGGATCAGCGAGTTGCGCCTTTGCCGCATCATAGGTGGCATCGAGGACGCCACGTCGTGCGATGAGCAATTCTTTCTGGTTGCCTTGTCGAGCACTTGCGACCATCTCTTGCGAGATTTGGCCTGCTTCGCGCTCGGCTCGGGCTTGGGCTTCGTCGCGGATGGACGAAGCCTTGGCTTCAGCTTCCCCGACAATGTTCTTTGCTTCTGCTTTCGCTTC
>CALBFP010000084.1 GCA_937894115.1 uncultured euryarchaeote | reverse complement strand
GACATCTACAACGGCTATTCCAGCAGTAATCCACAATTACTCACTGCTGTTGGTGACGCCCTCTACTTTCGAGCCGATGACGGAACAAACGGAAACGAATTATGGAAGAGTGACGGGACCAACTCAGGTACTGTGATGGTCAAGGACATCTACAATGGTTATTCCAGTAGTAGCCCGGCGTACCTCACAGCCGTCGGCAACACCCTGTACTTCTCGGCCAGCGACGGAATGAACGGAAACGAATTGTGGAAGAGCGATGGAACAGAAGCAGGCACCGTGATGGTCAGGGACCTTCGAAGAGGAAGTGGAAGTAGTAATCCGCTAGAACTCACACCAATTAGCGAAGTACTTTATTTCAAAGCGGACGGAGCTTGGTATTCATACAGTAAAACCATGGCAACAACCTATGAGGGTTACTTCGATTGTTTGATCATCGCTGACCCTGGTGAAGGGTTTCGCGTTGGGTTTGATTCATCCGAGCTGGTTCCTTCTGCCTATCCAATGCAGTGGAGCGTTTCCACCAAGGTTGAACAAGTCTATCCATTCGAAGACCCCCAACGCGGTGATTCAGAGGCGTTTTCGGCGCTTCCCCCATTGTTGCAACACAATGACACCATCGCAGGAGTCTACAACTTCTATTCTGACCAAGATGATTACAGCATCGCAATCGATCACGGTACAATGCAACATCTCGTGGTTACCACTGACACTCCTACCGAGATACAATTCTATCATCATTCATGCGGGAGAGAGGGCGAAGGTACTTTCTCAAGCATGGGCTACCCACAGAACGTCCAACTCGATACGAGTGTCTCAAGTCACACCTTTTGGTGCGACACACGCTACATCGCGGACGAGGTCAAATTTAGTCTCAAATACATTGGACCTGGAGGAAACACAGCGTTTGTACCATCTCCCAATTCCTACACTGTTGATGCGTTTACGACCCCGTTGAACAGCACGTTTGAACCTACCATTGATTCCCCAGCAAGGGGGGTTGTGCCGACTCTTACCTATCCAGAAATCTACGAGGGCTCGTTCCGCCACTGGTCTGATCAGACCGACGGGTATCGAATAATTACTGCACCCGGAGAAAGTGTTCTTGTTAACCTCTCGAGCAATTGTGCGACGTTAATGACAAGCAAATCACAGTATTATGAATCCCAGTCTGTTTCGCCCTATTCGATGCTATGGCAAGGGACTGTACCTAACGGGAGTAATGTCTACACATTTGAAGTCAATCGAGTGGGAGTGAATAGTATTCACGATGTCGAACTAAAAGATACATGCGGATATACCATTGAGACATCGATCAATACAGTACAGCAATCCGTGCACTACACGGAGTATTTTTTCTCAAACACTGAAAACCGGCTCTCTCCTTCATCACCAATTGTTATTGATAATTTTTCAAGTTACTTGCCTGAAAACACGACAACTGAGACTTACAAAGTTTCGATTCCATTCGACGTTCTTCCATCGGTGGATGGATATATCGAAGCCACTCAATCTTCGGGAGAGGTTCCGATTGTGAAATTATCAGGCACTCACACGCGGACGAACTCTGGAACAAAGCACATGGTCGGACAACATATCGAGGTCACTGGCCAAAGGGTGCAATGGAATCAAATCACCGTGTCAAATCTAGATGGTTCAGAACTCAGCCTTTCATTCACAGAACAACCGCTTAGCATGTTGACGATGGAAGGTAATGAACTGTTCTCACGTGCAAATGGCGCACTGGGTGTGAGCCGAGACGAAGGATGGGATACATCCGATACATGGTACTTGAACACCTCTGGCACGACGGCCACCCATGCAAGTGTCCGTCTCTCCACATTGACAAATGGACTAGGTGCTACGCTTACCAATGAAGAAAACGGAGCGATTTCTCAGTTTGTGTGCCTCAATGGCGCGAGCAATAGCGTCTCAGTCTACCATCAAAACGGCAGCGGAGAGTATGAGTTAGAAGTGATTTACGGCTATGGAAATTGCCCAAATCTCAACTATGATGCTCCCGCCGAAGTACCCACAAAATCCAGCTTTGAAGTATCATCTTACGCATCTGGCGTGGGTAGCTACACTTGGCAAATATTTGATTTAGAATTGAACCAGATTTACCAAGGTTCGGACTCCTCGGAAGTTCAAGTCATTTCACTCCCGGAAAGCATGCTTGATGGTTCCTACCGCCTTTTAATGACCGATGAAAGTGGTCTTACCCATCTCGATCGACCGCTTGCAGTTACGAGTACACCGATTCATTCCGTCCAACCAACAAACGTCCACCTCGCAGCCATGGAAACTCCTAAACTCGAAATTCAATCAATCATGCCGCACTCGGGAGAACCGATTCCATGGACGTTCTCCAACGTGACAGTTCGATCTATCTCAGACAGTGGTCAGGTGACAATTCAATCCCTTGATGAAGAATTTACTGGCCTTGGCTCAAAGGTTCTTGAGATTGATGAATTATCAGATACCATGGCTGGTAGTTGGATTTTACTTCAGGGGGATTTGATATCTGGACTTGAAAAATCCACTCACACTGTCTACTGGGAAAGAACATATTATTCTCCTCAGATTGAATGTGAGGGACAAATTACCCCAGATTATCTCAATCCTGAAAATGATGTCCTTTGCCTTGTTTTACTTGACAAAAGAACGCATGGCTCTCCCAGCCAAAGCCTGGGTCCTGCTGAATATCAAGTCGAGGGGCTCATTGAGGTGTATGATATCGACATGAATCGTCTTTCTCAAACTAAATTCACAAACGATTTACTTAGGCCAACCCCAGTTCGAATCAATGCTGTGGATTTAGGACCTGGCGATTATCATGCTAAACTGAATTTCTCAAATACGAAAGGGATTTACCTCAAAGAGGGCATTGGCCAATTTTCAGTTGGAGATTATATCAACAGTGGCCAAACAGATGAGGTCGCAGGTCAGTTCGATTTCAATCTTATTTCCGTCCGAGACACTGCAGCCGCAGGCGATGATATTCTTCTTGCATGGTCAACAAGTGGGGGCGTGAGTCAATACTTCTTTGTGGAAGTATTCTCAGAGAACGAACTTGTGGACAGTTATTACATCCTCAATGATGAGTCTGTAGAAGGTCAGTTCAATGTTAAGCTACCAACTGATTGGAATCCACATAAAGACCATTCAATTCAAATCACAGCCTTTGACAACCTCATGGCTTCAGTAAGTGATGCCGTCTATCTTGAAGGTAAGAGCCAGCAGGTGTACTTGGAAGTTAATGTCAACCCTGACCGTCCAGTGGTTGGGTCAATGGTTGAGGTGGATCTAATGATTTCAACCGATGATACTTGGCTCGCGTGGTCTTGGGGCTTGCTGTCATCATCTTCATCATCATCCAATGTCCTTGCAAGCGGGTCTGGCTTTGCCGAGTCGAATAAAGGTTCATTTGAATTTGAATTGCCGTTAAGCCAGTATACCTCAACCCCTTATTTGCACCTAACTGCTGAATCTGAGGACGGAACATTGTACAGTGAAATTATTCCAATTGAACCTGTACCATTGAGGTCGGTTAACATTGACGTTGATACAAATATGGTGATTGGGAAGGACTACAACGTCGAGTGGGAAGTTGCAGGAAAGTACCTCAATTCAGTCGATGATGTGGAACGGATTGAGTTTGTGATTTTTACCATGGATTATGAACGATATCACGAAGAGGTGTTCTTCGTTGCCTCTGATTCTGGTGAATTCAGCGTTTTGGCGCCAAACTCTCTGAACCCGGGGTCTCATCGAATAGCAGTCAGTTTTACATTCACCGATGGTGAGACATACGAGCACTCACAGATTATTACGGTTCAATCGACACCCGACGGAATTACTCTTTTGGGAGTAACAATACCTCCTCTCGCAATGGGCTTTGACACCCTAATTGTGTTAGCTCTGATCATCCACGCCGTCTTCTTGCACAGGCGAGGTTCAAAAACGAAATCAGAGGATGATTTCGAAGACAATCAATGGGAACACGGACATGATGAATTTGATGACTCGGAGGCTGAATCAAATGTTGAAACCGACCATGAGGAAGTGGCTTTGGAGCATGAACCTCAAAATGAATCCGACTACACGGCTGTAGTAGGAACAGAGGAAAGCCAATACCCAATGTATCAAGAATACCCGAGTGGTTCAGGAAATCACTGGGTCAGGTATGGGGAGGATCTTGAGTGGGAGCTAATTGAGGTCTAACCACGAACCAACACTCGATCAAAACATCATCACCTCCCTGCATTGGGCGATGTTCGGTCAAGACTCGACCGAACTTCGGTCAACGCTCGGTTTATTTTTGGTTGGACTTCGGTTGAAAGGCGGCGTGGAGGCTGGTTGCCTCCTCGATGAGTCCTGCTTGGAGCAAAGCGTAAGCCAGCCGGATGGTTGCTTCGAGTTGAGCAACATGGGTTTGGGAGCGGAGACTGGTACGTCCGTTCAAATAGCAGTGTTGAAAACTTCATATCTGCTAGAAATCACGCCGATGCATGGCTTTGCCGTGGCGCAGGGATAAAACCGACCTGCGCACGCAAGTTGCTGAGTATATCTACTCTGACCTTCGTGGTGAGAAAGCGGACAAAAGCGTCATTCAAAGAGTGAAAGAATACAACAAATCCAGAGCAGACCCATTGACAATAAAGATAGTTATCTATGTCCCTGTTTGGATACCAGAAGGCAAACAAAAAGGCCACTGGATTGAATGCCGTGATCGATTAATGAAAGCGTTTCTTGACGAAAACGAGTACGGCGCAACCGGACTAACGCTCAAGAAAGCAGCAGGTTATTACAAAATGGATGATGATCTTGTTTTCGACCAACATGCCGTTGTTGAGGCGATGTTAAGTTCGGAAATCCTCGAGGAGGTCGCCGATTGGCTAAGGGACGACATAGAAACCCTTCAAAGGGACATGGTCCAAGATAGCATATGGCTCATCATCAACGATTGCCCACGATTCGAGGGCTATTCACCCGCATCAAAACGAAGGAAACGAGGGTGGAAAATCGGAGTCGGTTCGCATGACACATACCCATCTGATATACACGAGAACTCCACACCCGCAGAAGAGCCCGTAACGATTCAAAACATCAATAACATCGACCAGATTACCAACATCGGCACTCAAAACATCACCAACATCTACGCTTCGGAGGAGAAATCTGCCCCCGAACTCAAGACTCCAGCCGATTTTTACAACAAGGGCTTGGAGTTGTTTGAATTTGACAAGCCTGAGAAAGCCTACAATCATTTTTCTGAAGCTTGGAAACGTAGTTTGAACGATAGTGAACCCCATCTCATCGAGGTGTGTAAAAGAAGTGCGCAGCAAGCCTTGATGTGCCTCAAAGGCCGGCCTGACTTGGCAGATGACGATGAAATCGAACAACTGAAGAAAACGGTAATTCGACTCGAGAGAGACATAGAAATTCCTAATTTTGCGGGATTGGATGAGTTAGTTCAATCATTTTCTGACTTCACAAATCTTCTTCACCATCCTAGACATGTTGGGTATATTGAGTTCATTTGTGAAAGGATTGAAGCCTTGGAGACCATCATTCTTAACCCTAAGTCAGCAGCTCTTTCTAGGCAGAAAATCAGGGTTTTTCGGGGAGATCTCAACAGAGACTTGGAAATTTTTCCAGCACATGAGGAGATTTTCAACTTTGCAAGGGACTATTTCAGGACTGCCAAGAAAGTCATTAATCTCAGGTGGAGGGAGTACATTGAATCGCAACCAAATCTCTTCCCGGATGGAATTCGGACGGGGAGTGATTTTTCATTGAGCAATTTACTTGACAACCCAGAATTCTCAAAAATTAAAGGAAGTTTGCGGAAAAACACTTCATGGCAAAGCAAATCAAATCTTGATATTTCTCGATATGTCGAAAGCCGATGTAAGCTGTTTGATGTAATAGAGTCCCATGAGTTTCGTCGGCTCGATAATGATTCAAGAACGGCTGAGGAATTGAAAGAAGATCTGAAGCAGGCCCTACGTACATTGTCGGTTGATAGAAATGATTGCATTCACAACCTTTCAGAAATTATCCGCTTTTGTTCGAGAACCGACACTGCTGACCTATCGGACAATAACAAACTCATCGCCGTGGTTTTTGAACGGCACGGAGATGACAAAAAACCATGGCACCTCATCTCAAGATATGAGCACTTCAAAAATCGAATTGACTCGCTTGCATGGGGGGAATACATCGAGTCCACTTCAACGGCGCATTCCGTGGAGGGAAATACACTCGATCTCATGAAAAAGTGGCTACTTTCCGATCATAAAATACTCGAGATTGAAGGCATTGGTGGTCTGGGTAAGACAGCGTCAGTGTTGGAATTCATCCGCAGGCTGGGTACTTTTGGTGAGAATCGTGAATATCTATCACATGACATGTTTTTCCTCACCGCTAAATCAAAGGAACAGGGTGAGATGGAGGTTGATTCCGAAGCACGTTCTCGAGACCATGCCCGTAGGAATCCCCGGAATTACGATCTCGGAATTGGCGAGTATCTCAAAGAATTGAAGTTTGATGATGTCCTTCTCCGAATCAACAAGCTCTATGATCATGATCTCAACAAAAATCATTCACTAAACGACGAAGAATTGCAGGAAAGGGTTATCCTTAACCTAAAGGGGAAAAAGGCATTGATTTTTCTTGATAATTTTGAAGATGTTTCACAAGAAGAGCGAAAGAAGTACAGCGGATTTTTTGAGCGTCTCCCGATGACGTGTCGAGTTATCATCACGACAAGGCCTGGGGAAGGCGATATTGGTGTTAGTTACAAGATGAAACTCGACAACCTAAGTGCTCGAGCATCAAGTGAACTGTTTGAACGAAGGTACCAAAAATTGCACTC
>CALBFP010000083.1 GCA_937894115.1 uncultured euryarchaeote | reverse complement strand
ATGGACTTCGACTTCGAAGGTGTCATGTCCGACTACGCCATTGTACTTGCTAACTGTGTAGAGGAATACGATGATGAAGCCATGGACTTTTCGATGAGTTGTGGAGAATCCGTGATGACGGTGTCTGTTTCCGATGCAGTGGAGGGTTCGACAATCGAATTCGTTGATGCTGATGAATCAGGGACCATTTCAATTGGTGACGAGATCCATGTAGGTGATGTTTCAGAGGACTGGAACACGGTTCGTTTGTACTCCGCATCAGCGGATGGATACAGTGATGAAAGTACAGAGTTGCTCAAAGTACCCGGATTCACCGGTCTCGTTGGAATGCTCGCTTTGCTTGGTGCTGCATTCATTCGACGCAACGATTGAGGCCACAAAGGCTTGAAGCGGTCCACCCTTAGGGTGGAACATGAGCGAGGTCCCCGAGGGTGTGAACCTTCCCACATTGACGAGGAAGCCACCACGGCCCACGGTGACATTGACTCTGACCCGCGATGGTGAAAACGGTGTGGAAGTCCTTCTAGGACGTCGAGCAGAGTCCATGCGCGCCTTCCCTGGGTACTGGGCATTTCCTGGTGGTGGAGTCTCGAGAACCGATCATGAAGGAGAACTCTATGTTCAAAATTCTACGGCTGTTTCGACCGCATCCATTGTTGCAGTTGTCCGTGAAATGACCGAAGAGCTCGGTGTTGTTCCAAACGGAAATATGGTTTCCACAATTGATGTTGAACTACGGAAACGCATCCTCAAGGACAAACCTGCATTTGTTGATGCACTCAAGGCAGCATCGATTCAACTCGATACTTCGTTTTTGCGACACATATCAAGCCGTACTACGCCTCCGTTTGGACCGGTTCAATTTGAAAACACGTTTTTTCATCTTCATATTGGTGAACAAAACTTCGAACCGACAACCGAACATCAAACCGAATTTACGGCTCTTGAATGGATGACTCCTGCTGAAATGATCGAACGTTGGAAGCGTCATGAAATTCGGGTTGCACCTCCGGTGGTCACACTTCTCATGGAGGTGGAGCGAACGTTGAAGCATTTCGCCGGTGACATGAGCCAAACAGCTCAAGATTTGCAAGAACGTCAGCCTGGCCGACGCTCCATCCTTTTCGCTCATGGAGTTGAAGTCGTTCCAATCAAAACAGCAACGCTTCCTCCTGCTGACCACACCAATGCTTACCTCGTAGGTGACCCTCAAGGAGATTTTGTCCTCATCGATCCTGCTTGTCACATGCGAGAAGAAATGGAATTGCTCGCTGAGGCGGTCGATCGTCACCATGGCGAATTGATTGCAATACTCTTCACGCACTCACACGGGGATCATATCGGTGACATGGATTTGCTTCGCGAAGCGTTTGACGTACCCGTGTGGGCGAGCGAATACACCTCCAAATCGGTTCATTGCGATCGAATTCTAGTTGACGGCGAGCGCCTTCAACTCGGAAATCAAGAATGGACTGTTATGATGACGCCTGGGCATCATCCAGGTCACATTTGTCTTTTTTCGGATGCGGGTCTTGTTGCAGGCGATATGGTCGCTGGTATCGGTACGATTCTTATTCCACCAGAAACTGGAGACATGGACGTCTACATTCAACAACTTCAGAGACTAAAGGAGTTAAAGCCACACCTTATCTTCCCAAGTCACGGGCCTGTAATTCCACTTCCAGACACAACCTTTGCGTATTACATAAAACATCGAATGGAACGTCATCAACGCGTTCTTGATGCGGTTGGTGCTGGTTTGCAAACAATACCAGAAATTTCGGCCAAAGCCTATGAGAATACACCAAATGCTCACATCGGTCTCGCTCAGGACCAAACCCGTGCTCACCTTCTGTCACACGAACGCGCAGGCCGTGTTCAACAAACAAACAACAGGTGGAGTATCGGAGGTGTTTGAATGGCTTATAGAGTGGTGATTACCAAGGCTGGAGGGCCAAACGTCCTCGATATTCAAGAAATTTCCATCCCAAAGCCAGGTCCGAACGAAGTGTGCATCGAAGTTCACTTCGCTGGAATCAACTTTGCAGATACACTCATGCGTCTTGGCTTTTATCGGCCTCGGCCCCCTTTTCCGTTCACACCAGGGTACGAAGTGAGCGGTGTCATTTATGCTCTTGGAGACGAAGTGGAACATTTTGAAATCGGACAACGTGTTGTTGGTCTCATGCAAAACGGTGGACAGGCAAGTCATGTTGTTACAGACGCATCGCGAACCTTAGCAATCCCTGATGAACTCTCGCTTGAAGCGGCGGCTTCTATGCCCGTTATCTACATCACAGCCCACCATATGTTGCATCATTTAGGAAATCTCAATCCATCCGATTCTGTTTTGATTCATGGAGGAGGAGGAGGAGTGGGCATCGCAGCCCTTCAGTTATGCAAGTGGATGGGTGTTTCCAAGATTTGGGCGACCGCATCATCAAGCAAAGCGGACATCATCCAATCCTACGGCGCTGTTGCCATCGATCGACACAACGAGGACTTTGTGGAATGTGTGCGCTCACAAACCGATGGTCGGGGCGTCGACCACATTCTCGACCCAATTGGTGGAGGGCACTTGAAACGCAGTCTCTCAGTTCTCGCTCAGGGTGGCAAATTGTACACGTTCGGCATGTCATCAGCAGCACCGTCTTCAAAACGCTCGTTGTGGAAGGCGATCAAAGCCCTGAGGAGTCGACCAAGATTTGATCCGATGATTATGATGTCAAGAAATCAAGGTGTATTTGGCGTCCATATGGGCACTTGGAGTGATGAGAAGGTGTTGCAGAAGCAAATGCAAAACATCATCAAAGGCATCCAGGAAGGTGCATTAACTCCCATTATCGATTCTATTTACATGGCTAGAGATGTACAAGCTGCGCATCAACACATCCATGATGGGAAGAACATTGGTAAAGTACTGTTGAAATTTGTTGACTAGGGGAGATGGCATGAAAGACTCCATGACTGGCTTTGATGTTCGAGCGATATCGCTTGAATTGGATGCTTGGTCTGGAGCTTATGTGAAAAAAGCATACATGCCTCACTATGAACAGATCGTCCTACGAATCAACCCCAAAGAGGCAGAACAGTTCGACCTGGTTATCGTTCGCGGGCAACGAGTGTATACCTCAAAGCGCGACCGCCCAATGCCAATGACACCTCCTTCATTTGCAATGGTTCTTCGAAAACATCTGAAAAATGCGCGAATGACGAAAGTCGAGCAAATCGGATTCGATCGCGTGCTGATGTTCCGATTCGATACCAAACACGGCCAACGATCGCTCAGTGTTGAGTTGTTTCGAAATGGAAACGTCATCCTCATGGATGAAAACGATGTCATTCTTCAACCGTTAACACATGCGAGTTATTCCGGTCGTGTCATCAAGAAAGGGGAGGTGTACGTCCCTCCACCTGCTGCCATGGACCCGCATGAACTCACTCTTGAATCGCTTGAACAGATTTTCGCTGAATCAGATCGTGACCTGGTATCAACTCTTGGCGGGAGAATCAATCTCGGTGGAATCTATGCAAACGCAATTTGTGAACACGCTGGGTTGAAACCAAACACCCAAACCTCAGAAGTGGATGCCTCAAGAGTCCACGGTTCATTGTCGCATTTCCTTGAAGAGCTCAATGCTACGCACATCGGCCACCTTATCCTAAAATCGAACGCTGAATACGATACAACAATGCTCGAAACGGTTGCGGGTATGGATGAACTCGATGCAAAGTCAGCGGTGATCGTGCGAGAAACTGCAACAGAAGCAACACCGTTGCTTCTTCCTTCTCATTCCGGAGCGGTTGCATTTCAATGCTCAACTCTTTGCGAAGCCATCGATTCTTGGAAAGGGTTTCACGATGCCAATGCACTTGCTCGAAGAGAACAAGAAAAATTGGATGAGGCTGCGCCTGGTCGAGGGCATTCAACCGAGGTGGAAAAGCTGGAACGCCGGCTCAAGCAGCAAGAGCAGGCATTGGAAGGCTTTGCAAAAAAAATCGAAAAGCAACAGGCGATCGGTCACGCGATTCAAGAGCATTGGACGCACGTTGAAACCATTTTGCAACAAGCACGCCAAGCAGTTCAGAATCAAGGCTGGAAACCCGTATTGAAGGGACTAAAAGACAACGTTTGGGTTGACTCTGGTAACGCTGCAGAACGAACGATGGTGGTGAGGCTTCCGAACGCGGATGGAGATCCCGGCTCTACGTTCACGCTTCATCTCGATGAATCGGTCCATCAAAATGCGCAGCGTTATTTCAAGGCGGCTCGAAAACAGAAGGATAAGACAGCAGGCGCAACATCTGCCCTAGCAGATACTCAAGCAGCTTACAAACGGGCGCAAAAGAAAGAAGCGAAACAGAAAGCAAGCGGTAAATTGCAAACAGCACGAAGGTCCAAGCGCCTTTGGTTTGAACAACACAAATGGAGCATGATTTCTGGTGGGCATCTGCTTGTTGGCGGAAGAGACGCTAAAGGGAACGATTCGATCGTGAAAAAACACCTCTCAGGTGGAGATATGTACCTTCACGCCGATTTGCATGGCGCTCCAAGTTGCAGTCTTCGTGCATTGCAAGGGTTCGCACTGGAAGAAGAACCGTACGGACAATTGCCGCCAGGAGTCCCTTCCTATCGGCTCGTGGACAAACTTGACAACGAAGAAATAACGGATGAGAAGTTGGAGGAAGCTGCGACACTTGCTCTTTGTTGGAGTCGCGCTTGGAATGGAGGAGGCGGTCATGGTACCGTATTCGCCGTGCGACCAGCCCAAGTTTCAAAATCTGCACAAACCGGAGAGTACGTTGGCAAAGGAGCTTTTGTGGTCAGAGGTCAACGACAATGGTTCAAAGATTTGGATGTTCGAATGGGTATTGGACTCATTGCAATCAATGGAGTCCCATTGCTGATGGGAGGAACGGTTGACTCAATTAGACGACGGTGTGAACGGTTCGCAATCTTATCACCAGGACAAACAAAGAAGGAACAACTCGCAAATCAAATCTATAAGGCAACGGGCTTGCGTACAGATGACATTTTACCGGTGCTTCCAGGCGCATCCGATGTCTTGGAAGATGTGGGTGTTTTCAGT
>CALBFP010000082.1 GCA_937894115.1 uncultured euryarchaeote | reverse complement strand
CATTTCGACGAATGTCTACATCGTCGCTGGTTAATCGGTTGTAATATGCAGGGATAAGGGATGGTCGTTCACCAGCGGGAATGTGTTGTTGGTACGGCTCAAACGCATCAGGGAACACGTGGCTCGCGCCATCTTGATAGAACCAGTGCAACTCGGATGTTCGACACATGAAAATTCCTCGAAGAATAAACGAACGGACGCGTTCAGGATGGGAGATTCCGTAAATGAGGGAGAGGGTTGAACCCCAAGATCCCCCAAAGACATGCCAGGTTTCAATGTCGAAATGCCTACGCAGTGCTTCGATATCGGACACGAGATGCCCGGTTGTGTTCTCTTCAAGATCTGCATACGGAATTGATTTGCCGCAGCCCCGTTGATCGAATTGTATAATGTTCCATTTTGTTGGGTCGAAATACTGCCGATAGGATGGTTGGCTTCCTCCACCAGGCCCTCCGTGGATGACAATGACTGGTATTCCCTCAGGATTACCTGCGCACTCCCAAGCAATGGTGTGTCGTTCTGAGACCGAGAGCATTCCTGTTGCGTACGGCTCTATCTTTGGATACAAGACCTCATCGAGTGATACTGAGTTTTTTCCCATACAAGATGCCATGCGGAATAAGATGATGTTGCTTTCGATGCCTTTTTTCGACGTATGCGCTCGCACATGCATGAAGCAAGCAACGGACGTCTTCAACGACTGGGCACATCGAGGAAAAGATGAGGGAATGGAACGGGGTCATGGACCAGCAGTTCGAGAGATGATGCATCATGCACTCGAGCGCGTCCTTTCGCAGATGGATACTTTTTCTTTTGCTGATTTAGGTTGTGGGAATGGATGGGTTGTTCGGCTCGCTGCTCAACATGAACAATGCTACCGGGCGGATGGTTTTGATGGGGCAGCACACATGATTGAGAAAGCAAAAGCAGTCGACTCTGAGAACGGATACCATCTTGCGATGTTCCCCCAAACACAACCATCACAACAATACAATCTTATCCACTCGATGGAATTCATCTACTATTTGCACGACCCAAAGCAAATGTTGCAATCCATTCACGACGATTGGCTTGCTGACGAGGGGTGGGCCGTCATCGGCATCGATCACTATGCAGAAAACGAAGAAAGCCTCGAATGGCCAACTGCGCTTGATGTACACATGTCCACGTTTTCAGAACATGAATGGATTGAAATGTGGAATGATGTTGGGTTTGAAGAGGTTCATGCATGGCATGCTAATCAATCGCCTGGAAAGCCAGGAACCTTGGCCATCATTGGAAGGAAGAATCAAAAGTGACCCCCAGAGCAAGATTTTGTGGACCGCACATTCTGATA
>CALBFP010000081.1 GCA_937894115.1 uncultured euryarchaeote | reverse complement strand
ATCTCGCAGCACTTGATTAAGCGAATTGATATGGTGTGGTCGCCCGCCCGGGTGTTGAAGTACGGGTGACGCTTTTTATTGGTAAAGTGATAAGTGTAAAAATCACGAATTACTGAATCAATTTCTTTACCTTCTTTCAACCACCTAAGAGAATTAAGATGGTGCATCCAGTTTTTACTTTCATAAGGATTCATTGACCAATCAATTGGGAATGTTAGCTCAAGTTTTCCAAATTTCTCGTGATAGATAGGCACCTTTTCAGGAGCGGTTTCCAATTTACCTTTTGCAGATTTTTCATTTAGTATAATGCGTATTTTGGTGTTGTTTGTTGTCGGTGAAAAAGATAGTTTAATGCCCTCAGTCAACTCGTTTTTGAGTTTCGATACAAAGATTTTTTCTGTTTTCAGTGATGCCAAATGTTGTTTATCAGTAAATTGAAACGACCAAGTATAATCTTCATCTGTAAGGTTGATTTGTTTTTCAGTAATCTCAAGATCCCAATGATTGGAAATGAGAAAATTCTGCTGCACTTCTTTCTTTATCGCCAAATCACAAAACTCATCTTCGATTACAATTTTATTGTAATCGGTTTGGACCTTACGTTGTATTTTTACGCCACTGTACATGCCGAGTTCTGAAATTGCAGTCATATCTGAAACTTCAGAGACGTTCGCTCTTTGAGCACCTCTATCAAGCATGTTTCTGATTGGTTTTACCTTCGGAATTTCAAAACCTGAATGTCCGCTTGGTGAACGCACAAAGATACGCATCTCGTCTTTTTCCTTGTAATACAGGAGACCAGCATCATGAAGAAGATTGTTACCTCTATGCCATAAAGTCAGACTGCAGTCATCGTCATGACGGTGAAAACGACCATGTTGACAGGATTTTAGTGTCATGTGAAATGCTTCAATATCCGAACGCCAAACAGCATAGCCTTTACCAAATACTTTCATGCCTTCAGGTTGAGGTTGAAAATTTTCTCCAGCTATACGTCGCGCCAGGCCTGTTGACACCTGTTTCTCTTCGCTATCTCCAATTGCGGGAACTTTTCCGTCCGGCCGTATAATCCAGGTGAGATATGGTACAGACCGGTTAAGGTTTGCTAAGTGTTGTCGAATTTTCGAGTGTTCTGTAATTTTGAGTACTTTCGTTAATGACTTGTGGATGTTTGTAATCATGCCATGGTGATAGGATGGTGAATTTTCAACATGAACTCCGTCATCAGTAAATGAATAACTCAATTCCCTTTCGATTCTCTGCAAGGAAATAGCCTCCCAAATTACTTTTCTAGAATCTTCGAAAGGTAATTGATAAGCTATCAGAAAAAGGGCGATTGCTTGATCGTAGGCGTGATTTGAAAGAGAATTATCCTCAAGCGGTGAAATGAGCAGAGAACCTATGTCGGCGATGTGTTGATCTACTAAACCTACAGTGTGTCTTGATGCGTATTTTCTGCAATTTATCAAATGCATTGCCCGATATGCAAGCGAATGATCGTGATAGAAGAACTCATCATCATTGTTGTTTTTCGTATCTATGTGCTGCATCCATGCCAAAATTATCTTGTCAAACTGTTCGGTTCGAGATTCTTCATTCAAAGAATCAAGATGTCCCTCTAGCCATGACAAATTTTGAAACCAAAATCGCCACGACCTATCGTCATAAGGGTCAAGACAAAAGGAAAAATCTTGATCAATTTCTATGCTCGGACGAGAGGATACTTGTATCGAGATTGGTAAGGGGTCACCTTCGATTTTAGGCAATTCAATGCCCTGAACGTTGTATTTGTCATTCTTCTGTTCAAGATATTCGTCCATTAATTGAAAAATATCACCAAAATACAACTGCTCCTCTCCTACATAACTGGTTTGTCTACATTCAACAAGCGGCAATATCTGCTCCTTGAAAAAATCTGAATTTGCGGGCCGATTTGACGTTAGAACAATTTGCTGATGGTCGACATTGCTTGCCGATATAAGCTGAATAATATCCTGCATTTCGTGTGGATTCGCCGAATCAAATATGTTTTTGAAAATATTTTTGTTTGTTTCAAGGTAATATTTCGAATCGATGAGATTTGTAGTTGGATTATGGACGACTGATAACGATGTTTCCATAATCTGTTGACAGTACAAGGCCATATGCCCTCCCATTCCCTTCCCAGAGAATATTATTTTCTCTGTTTTGAACAACCCCGCCAAAGTGAACTGCTTGAGAAAAGACATCAGAAAATTCAGTGTCAATGGCTCTCCTGACTCGCCAAAAAACCAACTCCCTTTGCTGCTCGGGCCAGACCTATCGACCAGTAACAACGTGTTGTATTTTCGATGTTGAGATTTACCTAAGGGTAATTCGCCATCATATCCAAGAAAATAGATTAGAGTGTAAGTTTCAGGATTCCAATTCGAAGCAGGTATCCAGTAATAATCAAAAAATGTCTTTTTTGAATGAAAATATCTCCCTTTTTTTTGGTGACTTTTGTACCGATTGAAAACAAATTCATTCATCTGTACCTGCCTCCGCCATCAGAGCACTGATTATCGAAAGAGCAACGACTTCAGGACTCATCTGTTTCACTAGATGTTTTGCTTGTAAATAAGCGTGATATCCTGTTTTGTTCTCATTATTGATTTTTTGAATCGTTTCACCCATTTGCTCTATATCGTCATTCAACCACGACTCAGTGTAAATGTCTGATGATCCATCCCATGGTAGAGTATGGGCTGCTGCACCATGAATGGGCCCGTCCGCCAACGTTAGATGAAATGATTCAAAATCACTTGTTGAAACAACATGGCCGACGGATGAGTAAAATTCTCTGATATCATCAACGAAGCCGAGGTATTCTACCTTGGATTCCAACAGTGGATTTGCGCTTATTCGCTTTTGAATAGTATCATAGTATGATTTCTCCTCATCTCTTTTCATCAGCCATGAGTACTCTTCGGGCCTTTTTCCGACAACTTTTAGCGTGTATCTTGAATCGTACTGAAGCAAGTACTCAATAAGATCGAGGGCAAGGTCCAATCGTTTTCTGGAAGGAACCATACCAACAAACCCAATTGAGTAATTGTCATTCTTCCGAGGATAGTCGCCCTTAATTCTCAAGACATTGGGAATGACCGATGTCTGAGTATTCTCATCAATCTGTTTGATTTCTCGTGCATGGTTTTCATAGTGCTTACACACAAAGGAAACATTCGTTATCTTTGATTGGTCTGAATTTGAGAGGTAATTGTAGTTCCGCTCCTGAAGGTGATAACGAACAAAGAGCGGCGTGCCTTCTTTAACCGCCTTGGAATACCACTCAATGTTGCCTAAAGCCCACTCACACCAGACTGCATCTGCTTGTGCAAGGAGCCGCCTAGATTTTTCGGCATCAAATTTGTTATGATTTTCCCATCGATCAACGAGGACGGAGATTCCCATTTCTTTCATTACCTCAAGGATTGGTTTTGCAAATTTGAGATCATGGCCAGCAATAAGAATCGTTGAGGGAATTTCGGTAAAAGTGTGCGCCTTTATCGAAGAAATACTGAAACTCCGAAGTTGAGGGGGACTGTAATGTTCCAACTCTACTTCATCCATACTTTCGAATTTACGGCAAGTTGCTAGAAGATCTCCTGAGGGTGATTGGAAATGAATCGTTGCGGATGTTGATTTCATTTCATTGATGAGTGTTTCAAGACCTGTGTGGTCGAATGCAGAGACGTTGAAAATAACAACCGCTGGTGAGTTGCTCACTGCTTCTTTGTCGTATGTAATTGATATGCCACGATGTCGGAGAAGATTGATGAGTAACTCCTCCGCTTTTGTTGATGGCTCTGAAGGTAAAACGAGACATTTGAAGGTTGTTTCTTGACGAGCAATCCAAAGACAAATCTCCAGTATTGAGGTTGTTGTATCTTCAATCTGAAGAATTTCTGTTGCATTTGCAACTCCTTGCAACTTCATATTCGAAGCCGAAAGCATCTTTTGAAGACGATGGACATTGAGATGCCTCTTCATAATAATTTGGCGAGAAGATTGGATGGTGTGGTGAAGAAAGTTTTCATCAGAAATCAATGCTGATATTGTTGCTTTCGCTTGCTTTTCCGTATCAACAATTGGGACCGTATTCCCAAAGACCTCGCGCACTGCAAGCCCAGGGCCACTTACGAGGCATGAACCGGAGGCTGGAATCTCAAAAATGCGACGAGCTGCCATGGTGCGCGAATCTTCGACGGAGTTTACGTTCAGGAATATCTTGTGCTCACGATGTTTTTGGAGCATTTCTTGGTATTCTAATCTTCCATGGATATGGTGTTTAAAACGCTCTGGGAAGACATACTGAGGATTACCTCCACCTGATTGACGATCGTAAATAACCAAATCATGCTCTTTTGATGCATCAAAGAGCATATCCATTTTTTCACATCGATCCGGATACTTTCCTGCGTAGTATGTTCCTGCAAAAGCAATGCCTTTTCTGTCACTAAATTTCACGCCATACGGATGATGTACGCTCGGTTGAGCAGCAAATTGAATCCAGTCTATTGATTGATTGTTTGAACCTTTCAATGCTCTGTAACGGTCAATGCATCCCTCGTCTGTCGTAAATACATGGTCGAACAATTCACTTGTTCGAGAAAAACGTTTGAAGTGCACTGGGTCTTCTTTATTGTAAAACACAGTTGGAATGTTGCGATTACGACATGCGTCAATCAAATTTTCAAGCTCTTTAATCTCCTCGTCACTGTACCAACCGACTTTCCGATGCCATGAGCCATCATTTCCTTCCCATGCAGATTCAACCAAGAGCATATCAATACGATTGTCATTGAGATTCTCTTCCCATGTCTGAGGAGTTGGTCTGATTAGATTCGCATCAGAAGACAACGCTGTCGTTGAGAATTCATCCATAATGACCATCAAATTTGGTTTCCTATCAATTACAGTCGAGACCGTTCCGTCCATTATCGTCAACGCTTGGCCCGTCCCCAATAGTTGAGGCGTGTCTCTACCCGTGAGAATCGATTGATGCACTTCATGGAGATAAGATGCGAGAGAGCCCCAATCCCTATTTTTACGAACCCAATCAAGGCCTTCTTGTTTGAGCCTCGTAATTTGATCAGGATTGGAAACAAGCGAGGAAAGAACCTCAAACAAATCATCACTATCGCCTTTTCTAAACAACCTCCCGTGTCTCTCGTCGTCGATAATCTCCTTTAGTGCCGCAACGTCAGAACCTACAACAACTTGACCCATAGCCATTGATTCAAACGGCTTGAGTGGACTGATAAACTCACAAACAATATCAGGCGTGCGGGGAAATGGGGCAATATCAATCATGCTGTGATAATTCAGGACCTCTGAATGTGGTACTCTGCCAGTGAATTTTACACTGTTTTGAAGATTATAATCTTCTGTTAGTTGTTCAAGTTCTGGACGAGTTTCACCGTCACCAACCATTAGCAGGAAGACATTCGTATGACGCTCTCGCAATTTAGAAAAGGCTTCAATAAGCAAATCAAGTCCTTCATACTTCACGAACGATCCAACATAACCTAATACCAATTTGTCTTCGAGTTTCAATTCTTGCTTTAGTGATTGATTCTGATTTGTTGGAAGAAATCGATTCGTATCTACCCCATTGGGAAGAACCAATATCCGTTCTGGATTTACTCCTTTTTCAATCAAATAAAACCTTACAGCATGAGTGATTGCAAGAACAAAATCTGCTTCTTTGCAAAGCGCAATTTCAGCCAAGTCCATCGCATCGTATTCAGCATGATGATAGAAAAGCGGCTGTCGAGCAACTCTCGACATATGCCATAGTCCCCTTACTTCATAGATGAACGGTAGACCCAGTGCTCTTGCTGCTACATATCCAATCGCACCGTTAACATGATTTGAAGCAGCCTGAATCAATGCTGGTCGTTCCAATTGAGCTTGTTCAACCAACGCTAACGCTGCTCGTTCAATGTATGCTTTCTCATCAGAATCTGATATTCCGACATCCTTTGTTTTATGATAATGATACGTGAGTCCATCGATTTGAAACTCTTTTTCGACATCATCCTCAGTTAGATGACGTAATTTTCCTTTGTCAAGAGGGTATCCGAGGCGAGTTTGTACAGATATCAGGGGGTTGAGATTGCTTAAATTTGTCAAGAGACCGTGTGTCCTCGTACAGTACCCCGCACTTTCAAACGGTAATGCCATATGTGCAAGATACAGAACCTTTCCTTCAACCGGATTCTTGTATCGTGATTTTGGAGTTATGGGACCTAAGCTCTTCAACCAGTTGCTATTGATTTTATCGATAATACCCTGCGTTTTCAGAACATCATTCCCCAGTTCATCATCAGGACCTAATTCCAGTGCTTTCATGGCAGACAGCGTATCTCCATAAAATAGGAAAAAGGTGTTTAAGCGCCGAGCAAGCGGTGCTGAGTTGTGTTCAAACATACCACAATCCTTCACCGCATTGTACAGTTGTGTATCGTGGATTTCCACTGATGCTTTCAGGATCTGTTGTAGAACTTTCATTTTACGATTTATACCACCCTTTGGCGAAGTCAACTCCTTTTTTACCCGAGCGAGATTATTATGCTCTAATTCTGCTCGGATTATCGCCTCAACCTCAATATCTCCAAGGGTTTCGAATCCCTTTACTTCAGAAGCATTGTTTTCGTATTGCGCAAGCAATCTCGATGTAACTGTTTGAATCTCCCGCTTCTTCCATTCTCCAACCTTGACATACTTCAAGTAGGCTGCAGCTTCTTCGAATCGTTCTGCATTTCTAAGAAATTGAATGACCGACTTGGCAGCCCGTTCGTCTTGGTACCGGTGAATACGCCACTCTGACAATTCAAGCATATGCTCAAAATTTGTTTTACCAAGGGAACGTATCGCAGCAACAAACAAATCACGCGTGAACCTCTTGTCACGGGTTTCGTCGTTCAATTCAAGATTAATCAAGGTATACCTCAACAAAGAGTGAACTCTTTCGATACCGAAATCAACATTCAACCTATCGATTTCAGTCGATATTTTACTCGTATCACGATTTGCATTTCTGGATAATTCAATGAGACTTCTCGACTCTTGTTCATTGAACTTGTGCACATTTTCGGATTCAAGATCAATTTCTCCAAAAACACCAGAAAGCCAAGAAGACATACCTAAATTATCCACGCGATGGATTTCTGTAGAATCCGGTACATGAGAGATGTCTGAACGAGACCGTAAAACGCCAGAAAGATGGGTGAATATGTTGTTCGGATATTTTTTGTTTAATTTGACGCCCGGGCGTTGGTCATGAATCAATTGAATTGCAGGATTGGAGCGGACCAAATTTTTAATCGCTCGATGCGGATATGGACCAACGATTAACACCATTGAAGGATTGAAAAACGATGATATTCCCCCGATTTGTTCCTCCAATAGAATGCCCCAATCGTCCATTCGCACTCCATAAATTGTACTCTTCTCAGGCAAAACAAAGACAGGAAATGATACCTCTGAAAAAATATTTTGATACTTGGTGGTACAAACTACGGAAACCACGATATCTTTTCTGAACGTTAGGAAATCCTCAATGTCCTGTTTAACTTCTTCAACATGTGATTTTAAGTAGCCATCAATATAGACAAGAAGGCCTTTTCCTTTCACAAATCGCTTCCATTCAACTCTGGATTCGGGAGGCTCGATCCACCTGAGCCGCTCCATTGCTATTCGCACCCCTAAAAAGAGGAATGTGAAAGGTAAAATTGGAAGTCGCCACGGTTTCGATATCGCCTTAGTGATGTGCTCTCCAAGTCGAAGGGATGCAGAGGTCTCCATTTTTCTTAAACGCTTCAACGCTTGTCTGTCACGTAGAGCAGAATTCATATTGAGTCCTACCTCCAAAGAAATTGCTCAAGAGATTGAACGCATCGCTGCGCAGTCTTACCATCCCAGTATTCAATCTCTTCTCTAATGGGAAGACCTTCCTTGCGTAAGCGAATAAGCTCAGATTGAAGGGTTTTCGGACTCGCAAGAACATTAGTGCCTTGAGAAATAGTGATTGGTCGCTCAGTGTTTGGCCGCAGTGTAATACAAGGAACTCCAAGCCAGGTGGTCTCCTCTTGAATGCCGCCACTATCAGTTATCACACAGTTTGAATGCATAATTCCGTTCATGAAATCGATATATCCTAGGGGACCCATCAAATGAATCGCAGGGTTATCAATCAATTCGTCCATTCGACCTATTGATTGTATTCTGGCTTTTGTTCGTGGATGAAGTGGCCATAAAATGTCCATCTCAAGCGAAACAGCTTTCAATTCATCAAGAAGAATGTTCAAGGTTTCAGGTACATCCACATTGCTGGGTCTGTGCAGCGTAACCATAGCAAATTCCTGATGATGAATCTTTACTCCTTGCAAAAACGTTGATGCTTCGACTGCCGATTTCATTGAAACTAAAGTGTCTATCATAATGTTACCAACGCGAATAATTTTTGATTGATCAATACCGGATTTGAGCAAATTTTCATCCCCATCTGCGGATGGAGTCCAAAGTAAATCTGCAAGGTGATCTGTTACGATTCTGTTTAATTCCTCTGGCATGCTCCTATCGTTGCTTCGTAATCCTGCCTCAAGGTGAACAACAGGAATCTGAAGTTTTGATGCGGCTAAAGCACAGGCTACTGTACTGTTAATGTCGCCGATTACTATCGTAGCAGACGGTGGATGTTCGAGCAACAAGGCTTCATATCTTTGCAATATTTTTCCAGTCTGTTCTCCGTGAGTCCCACTACCCACCTGTAAAGAAAAATCTGGTGCACCCATACCGAATTGTTGCATGAAAATTCCAGCCATCTCGTGATCGTAGTGTTGACCTGTATCTACAAGGATGGGTTCAAATTTGTCGTGTTGTCTCAATGCTTTCAATAACGGCGCCGCCTTCATCTGATTCGGTCGAGCTCCAACAACGACATGAATCAGTTTACCCATGCTTCTTGCTGATTGGCAAAGCATATCATTATTACACAAAATTATCGCATTAATCACTATATCTTTTGTTTGTCTGGAACAACCATGAGAGTCAACGTTACTGGTTTACGGAACAAGTTGCATTGGACTTTCTCACTCGAAGAAGGCGACGGTATTTACTCAGAGAATGTGACGATGACTGCAAGCAAATTCTTCACAATGTTACCAAAAGGTGTAACAATCGATCAAGTTCATCCTGACCATCTTGCACTGATTACTCTGCTAGTTTGTCACCCCTTCGTAAATTCCTCGCTTACTATTCCATGGAAAGTCAGTCTCAGATTTTCTGAATCATGTCGGCTGATTACAAAATACGACGTTCTTCTACTGGATGAATTTGTTGAGCCTTACAATCCAACTGAAAATTCACGGCCTGCTCTTGCATTTTCTGGAGGGGCTGATTCAACAGCGAGTCTCCTTGTCATGCCGAAAAATACCCTCTCCGTTTTTATGGACAGGCCCCTAAAAAAATCCGCATCCATATACAACAAGTCTGCTGCTTATGCAACCATCAAGCATGCTATGGAATCGGGTTACGATGTGCAGACCCTGGAATGTGATGTTGAATATATGAGGAAACCTTTGGGATTTCCCACAGACTTGGTTCCATCGATTCCGATCCTATCTCTGGCTGCGAGTCACAATATTGATTCTATCGCATTTGGAACGGTAATGGAATCTGCTTACCGAATAGGTCACGAAAAATCCAGAGACTACAAAACGTCATCTCATTACAGGTTTTGGGGGCGAATGTTTGAGGCTGCTGGAATCCCTCTCTACCTTCCAGTAGCAGGTGTTAGTGAGGTTGGAACGAGCATAATTGTCTCAAATTCAACGTTTTCGGACTATACACGTTCATGCATCCGTGGTAAATGGCCAAATTCATGCGGAAATTGTTGGAAGTGTTTTAGAAAAAACATGATCGATGCTCGCCTCAATGAGAACATTATTGATGACGTATATTTGCAGGCGGGATTAAAAATCCCAGAAGTCAAAAAGAAAATGGATTCTTTTCCAGTCAGTCACGAGAATGTACTTGCATGGGCGTTGAAAAACGCATCTGGTAAGGTAGTTGATGTTGTAATGAATCGCCTTGAGGGGTCTACTCGCGATTTGGAATTCCTCAAGTGTTACTACCAGCCTTCAATCGATCTTTTGCCAAAAAAATACAGAGAAGTTACGAAAGATAACCTTGAAAAATACCTTCCAAGAATGGATTCAAAGCACTTTAATTCCATTACTGAACACATAATGACCGAGTGGTTGTCTTCCGATGAAGCCATTCAAGCAAAATTGGTATTTGACAAGTTTATGAATTCGTTATCCTAAGTAACTTGATGACCGATTCTGCACCGTTCTCAGTTGGAATTGGTTGCCTTTTCATTGAAATAATCTGATTTATCTTATTCTTCAAGTCGCTATCCTTTGCATCGGATAAGATGCCCCAACCCTCGGTTTCTGCTTGGCGACAGCGAGCTATTTGATCGTCCATACCTGTTTGTGTGTTCGGTATGAATAACGTTGGAATTCCAAACATCCGCATCTCTTGGTACGAATTGTAGCCACCTGCTTGAACTGATGCATCAAAAGCCAATGCGTACAATGCATTTGGATAATCTCGGATTATTCTTAGCCTTTCATGAGTAAAAGGGAGACGCTCCCCTAACATGGATTCCCCGAGAACAACATAGACATT
>CALBFP010000080.1 GCA_937894115.1 uncultured euryarchaeote | reverse complement strand
GCTCGCAGTTGGCGGCATCCTCAGCTTTGCTCTCGGCATCTCAGGCCTTATCCTCATCCGAAAACAGAAATTTGAAGTCATTTGGAACAAGCACTTTGCCGCACAAGTGCTCTGCTGGATGTTCATTTGCAAGGGCGTGGCCAACAGCCTCTACTCAATAGGCTACGATACTGAATACACGAACATCGTGGTTTACGGTGGTCATTTTAGCAACGTGATCTTCTGCGGGCTGCTGTTGCTGATTTCCCTCATCTTCCCCGTACCCATCCTTCGCACTCGGAAGCAATTCAAAATCGGTATTGGGGCGATTCTTGTTTACGCCTTGATTTCGATTGGAGCAGTCGTGTTTTTGGACATCAGTTCGCCACTTGCCAGTTTCCCTGGAATGTACCTCACTGGCTGCTTCATTTGGACGCTCGTGTACCTGAAATTCAGGTTCATGAAGGGCGAAGAAAGCAATGAGGAGGTGCAAGGCGTTGCGGATCTGGCCATCTTAATGGTCATTTTGATCGTCGGCCATATTCTCTTTTATTGGGTGGGCATGTTTACCCGAGCGAATTACTTCTACTTCATGGACCTCTACGGAGGCAACCTCCTCAACGATTACCTCTGGTCTCAGGGCCTTGCCGTTGCCGTATTGTTTGGGTTGGTGATTCTCTGTGGCGAGATTTACCAAGCAACGCAGGGCCGCCTCAGAAACACATCGTACATTGTTTTCGCCTACATGGCTCTCGGCGTATTGAGCCATATCGTGTTCGGCAACTCGGTGGTAACCGGGGGCGACGGGGGGCCACTCTCTGGGACCGAGGTGGGCGGGCTCTCGAGGTTGCAGACCGTTTGGACGGAACTCACGTCCACCTTGCACTTCACCATGATGCGCCCTCTCCTCGGGCTTTACATCCTGTTCAGATACGGCCTGATTCGGATTTCTGAAGACAACGAGCAAGTTGGTAAAACAACGTCAATCATCTTGATCGTGGTTGCCACCTCTGCGCTGCTTGAACTCGTCCAGTCCCTTATTCCGTTGACCGAAATGCTGTCCGCTGGCATCCTTGGTATCGCCATTGCTTTCGGCATTGGTTGGGAGGAGCGGTCATTCCAGACGTTGATCTCCGACCCGTTACGGTTCCCCATTCGGACCAAAGGCTCCTACTTCCCCGAATTGGATTTTGACAAAACCGAGCACCACAGGTTCGACAAGGCCTTGATGGTCATCATACCGTTCTTGCTTTTCGTGGCCCTGTTGCTCCATTGGAGCCAAGTGGAGCCCTTCTAATGGTGATGTGCAATGAGTGACGACACGAGCATTGCTTTTCTCGCCAAAGAAGACGATTCGGGCAAGGCCTTTGCGCTTCTGTCGGCTGTGGTGATCGTGGGTTTAGCGTTCCACGCTTACAGTTTCTTCATCGTCAAGGAAAACGACATCGTAAACAAGTACACCGCTCCCAAGTATGATGTGTCTTTTGAACAATCCAGTTTGCAAGGCTCAGATTCCATGCTTATCGCCGATGGGGAAACCGATGTGTTCCAACTTTCAAGGGACATCATCGAAGCAGATTCATCTCTGATGATGGCGAAAATCAGCATATCGATTTCGTACGAAGAAACCTCAGGAGCGATTGCGGACCCTTGCGATGATGTCCTTGGGCAAATACCTCCCAACGGTATGACGGCGGATTGGGGGCATCCAGACAACGTCCTTTCCGATTCTAACAGCGATTGTAACACCATGACCCTCGTGGTGCACGTGTACCCCCAATACACCGGCGAGGCAATGCAGGAAGAAGGTTACAACGCGGAGCACTGGGAACGCATGTGGACCAACACCACTCACGGGAGTGGAATCCTCCAACTTGAAGTCTCTGTGGACACCAACTCGGCACCCGGTTCCGCTCTGCCGGGCAATGACGACGACAACGAGGAAATCAATATCCAATGGACGGTTGAACTCTTCGAGGTTGACGTTCAGGCCGTACCTGTTTGACTTCACTCGAGAAGTCGTCCTTCGACCGAGAGTTGCTCGTAAGCGTCCACGGCCACCTGCAATTCTTCGGGCAAATCGTCCACCTTGGTTTTGGACACCGTCTGCTGGCCGCCGATCAGTTCAACGACATAGTTGACCGTTTCACCGCTTTCCATTTCCT
>CALBFP010000079.1 GCA_937894115.1 uncultured euryarchaeote | reverse complement strand
TATGTATCACTTCATTCGAATGTTTGGCATGAGCAAGAGGTTGACCCTTTTCTCTTCCATCGTTTCTATGATGTTCATTCTTTGTTCATCGCACCCTCTCGTACAGCTCGAAACACTCCAAGACCCAGGAATTATCGCACCTGTCGATGCGAGAAATGGTGTACACGAAGGTGATTGGGCATCATACAAACAAATGCCACTGGAATCATATTGCTACGGTGGAATTGCATATGATAATCAAAACGATTACATTGCGTTGGCGGAATGCGATTCTACATCTTGGAGTTCCAGCAAAATCGACATCACCATTCGTCACAATTCTGACTGGAACACGGTTCTTCAAACGTTGGAAACAAATATGCAGAGCATTAGTTTTATTGAATTTTCACCAAACGGTGATTATTTGCTGATACTCGATTATGATTTTGAGATATACAGCACTGATGATTGGGAAAAAGTGTATTTTGGCGACCTCTCAACAACCGACGGATCGTACTACGCTGCCCGAGACGTTACATGGTCGGGCAATGGTGAACGTTTGGTGATCTCAACCGGTAACGATGGGGGAAAAATGTACGAAGGTCCAGATTGGGGTGAAGTGACTGGAACAACCTCAACTGGACAGTATGTCGTACATCACCCATCTGAGGATACGCTTTGGTACATGACAACAGAGGGGACGGTGAGTGAATATGAATTACAGAACGTACCTTTTGTTGGCAACAGCTGGGTACAAGTTCAAACTTATAGTGTCGGAAATTATGAAACTGGAAGAATGTCAATAAGTCAAAACGGTGATTTGATTGTCGCTGATTCAACTTATGGTCAGTTGTATGTCTATTCAAGTTCATCATTTGAGCAAGAATTCTTTACCAGTGGTTTTCACCCAGTGTTCAGTTCCACAGGAACACATCTCTTGTATCAAACCTACTATGGGTATGAAATCTATTCGACGGACATGTGGTCAAAGACAAGTGAGATTGAAGAAGAAACTGGTTCGACCTACTCTTCTACGCTTTCCTTCAACTCTGGGGACGATGAAATTGTTGTATTCCTCGACGTTTATTATTTTGGAGATTATTCATTGATGGCAATTAAACCAGATTCTGATTCTGATGGAGTTGTCGACGAACTCGACATCTGTCCAGATACACCCTCAGAAGAAAATTCCGACATCAGAGGATGTGCTCCGAGCCAGAAAGATACAGATTTGGATGGGATTAATGACCGTGATGATATGTGTCCAAGAACAAATCCTGCTTCTACAGTTGATGCTTCTGGATGTTCTGAGGAACAATTAACCGACTCTGATGGAGATGGAGTTTCGGACTCAGACGATCGGTGTCCAAACACTCCAATCAACGAGTACAGCAACATATACGGCTGCAGTTCAAGCCAGCGAGACGTTGATGGAGATGGCACTACGGATTCGAATGATGAATGTCCTTTGCATGATGTTACTCGATGTCCGAATATCATGTCATGGGTACCAAATGCTGAACCCGTAGACAACACAGACCACTACCCCAATCCGCAGTGGGCACCAAATGGAAATCTGCTTGCGGCGTTTGATGATTCAGATACCATTCACATCCTCAATACGGATTTCTCTATTGAATACGAGATTACGAATGAGATTACAGACACTTATTTTTCAAGAGTATTGTGGCTTCCTGACGGGAATTCCATCCTTGCACTCTGGGCAAACTCAAGTTATTACCAATCCACATGTGGATATTCTATTTACGTGCTTTCTAATCTTGAAAATCCGACGCATAACTCGTTCAGCAATTCATGTGATTACTTTGGAGGTTCCGCTATCAGCCCTGATGGAGACGAGCTTGCTGTATCGATTTTTTCTTACGATGATTATTCTGGAAAAATGATGACAGTTGACCTCAACACCGGGATTCTGGGACTTGAGGATGACGACTATTATCCGCAACAACTGGAATACTCTCATGATGGATCTACTCTCGTCGGATTTAGCTCTGACGACATACTGATGTGGGATACGTTTGATGGATACTTAATTCGAAGCAAGGCCATCAATTCAATTAATTCGTTTCACCAATCGCCCGATGGAGATTGGTTGATCATATCGACTGATCAAGAAATCAAATTATATTCGTTCAACACCTTGGTCTTCAAGGACTCAATTTCAATTGAACGAAACGATTCTGAATATATCTATGATGTAATCAACGGTTTGTCATTGTCTCGTAATGGAAATTTGATTTATGCTTCAATCTCTGAACGATACTACACCCCTGAAGAAACTCAGAGAGATGTTACGATACATACCTATGCAATCACTGAATCAAATAATCTTGAATTTCTCGTTAAATCAACAACTGTTAACGAATCAAATTGGATGGTGACATCTATTTCCCCAGATGAATCAATGGCGGTCGTTCGCTTAAGTTCAGTTGATGGATTTACGATTTGGACGAAGGACTCGGATGGCGACGGGATTGTCGACACCCAGGACCTCTGTCAAGAGACGGCGATTGCATCGGACATCAATGAAGACGGATGCAGTCAGGATCAAAGGGATGATGACGAAGATGGTGTTGCTAATTCCCACGATCTGTGCCCCGCTTCGCAATATGGCATTCCTACTGATGAGAATGGTTGTACAGATCGGCAGGTTGATCTCGATTTTGATGGCGTTTGTGACGCAAGTGCACCAAGCAACGGGCCGTCGGATTGCATTGGTGAAGACAAATGTCCTGACTCTTCCTCTGGTACAGAAACGGATGCAAATGGATGCACTTGGTCCCAACAGGACAGCGATGGTGATGGTGTGAACAACGCAGACGACCAATGCGCGGATACCGAGATTGCTGGGGATGCGGACATCAACGGTTGCGATCGAAAGCAGAGAGATACGGATAACGATTCAATGTACGATTATTGGGACCTTTGTGAACAAACATCCCAAGGGGATACAATCGATGATGTTGGATGCTCTGAGGTTCAAGTGGATTCAGATTTGGACACAGTATGCGATCGAGATGCTGTTTCATCTGGACCGTCGAACTGTACTCTAGAAGACAGATGTCCGAATACTGGGGTTA
>CALBFP010000078.1 GCA_937894115.1 uncultured euryarchaeote | reverse complement strand
ACACAGTCCTCCATTGTTGCTTGAGAAATTGGTATAAATGGACATACATCTACACACCCCATCCTCGGATGTTCACCACTGTGTGAACGCATGTCTATTTCCTCGATAGCTTTCGTGATCAGTGCGACAGCTGCATGCTTGACTCCATCAGATGTACCTGCAAAGGTAATCACAGTGCGATTGTAATCTGGATCGGGTTCAACCCCTAGAATTTTTACACCATCCACTCGAGCTGCATCTACAATTCGGTGTACCTTCTCCAAATCGCGCCCTTCCGAGATGTTCGGTACACACTCAATAATGGTGTTTGACATGGTGTGTGCTTGAGAGGCCAGACTTTGAACATTCACCCGTAAAGCCCTTCTGGCGAAGAGGTTCCCCCAGATTGTGTCTTTTTCTTGTTGAGTCGCTCGATAGCCAGAACAACGTCCTTGTGTGTGACCGTATCTCTGTTTGAGCGTATTGCAATCATTCCGGCTTCAACGCACGTAGCTTTCAGTTCTGCGCCACTGTATCCATCTGTTGCTTTTGATATGGAATCTATACGCACGCCTTTGCAGTTCATCGAGGACAAATGAAGCTTAATGATCTCCTTTCGTGATTTTTCTTCAGGGATCGGAATCTCAATGATTCGGTCAAACCTTCCAGGCCGAAGGAGGGCGTCATCTAAAATATCAGGTCGATTTGTCGCTGCGATGATTTTGACATCTTCCAACTCATCAAATCCGTCCAACTCTGCCAACAGTTGCATCAGAGTTCTTTGGACCTCACGATCACCGCTTGTGGAACCATCCAATCGCTTTGCACCGATGGCATCTATTTCATCCAAGAAGATGATTGAGGGGGATTTGTCCTTGGCTAAAGAAAACAATTCTCGCACCAAGCGGCCACCTTCTCCAATGTACTTTTGTGCAAGTTCAGATCCTACCATACGTATGAATGTCGCTTTTGTGTGGTGTGCAACTGCTTTTGCAAGTAGTGTTTTACCGCATCCTGGCGGACCTACCAGCAACACACCTTTTGGAGGTTTGATACCCACCTTTGCAAACAAATGGGGTTTGGTTAAGGGGAGTTCAATCGCTTCTCGAACGGAAAGAATCTCATCATCAAGACCAGCGACCATATCATAGGTGATGTCGGGCTTCTCTACCATTTCCGAACCGCTTACAATTGGGTCCCAAGCGTCATGAAGAACTTCAACCAGTGATAAGGAATCTTGATTGAGTGCAACACGTGTTCCAGGCTTTAGCATTTCAGGATCAATCCGCTGGTTAAGTGACACTTGAAACACCGTGCCGTTGGATGACCGGACGATGGCTCTGCCAGCGTCCAAAACATCCTGTAATGTACCCACGATTAAAGGTGGAGCACGAAGGTGACGTACTTCTTCTTCAAGCCTTCCTGCCTGCTTTTTGACGTTGCGCAATTCAGATTCAATGTGCGTTCTTTCGCTGATTAATTCTTGAGTTTTCTCTTGCAAGATTCGGTAATCCTGTTCGAGTTTTGTAAAGTCATCTTCTTTGATATTTTTTACCGACTCAGAATTACGCTCCACTTCAGTACCCATCGCAATCGATTGTCCCTCGTGGCCACAGTTCATCAATTCATCGTTATAAAATACGAAAAAAAAGCGAAGGTTCATCAAATGCCGTGGTTAGGAAATCTCAGGGATAGCATGGGTGACTGTGAGTTGTGCGGGGCTACCAACGTATCCACTCGTGAACACAAAGTGAACAAAGCCATACTCGCGGTTTGCTTCAAATGCATCGAACAAATGAAACTCGAACCTAAACAAGTGGCACCTGGATTATCGAGGGCACGAAGACCCAACCAATCAATCGGCAAGAGTAGATCATTCCGGAAAAACAACATTATGAACAAATCGGAAAAAGAACTCACTGCAGATTTCTCCCGTCGAATAATCAACGCAAGAACATCCAAAGGATGGTCACAAGCTGATTTGGGTCAACGAATAGCAGAAACGATTAATGTCATAAAATCTGCAGAGTCCGGAAAACCACCCACAGATGCAGTTGTGAAAAAATTTGAAACTGTACTTGGTGTGGTTCTCATGGTCGAAGCGAGCAATGAGCAGCAAACCATGGTCGGACAACCCTCCACCAGCCGTGGTATGACCATCGGCGATTACCTCAAAGATTTGAGGTGAAACGATGAACATACCATTGCATGCGATATGGTTGGCACAGGACGACCCGAAGAAAAACACTGCAGTAAGAGCATCAAAAGATAGATTATTGCGTCTTCATAAAGATTTCAAGCGATTACCAAAGAGGGGCGTCATTCTCGAACCACTTTGTGGAAAGGTCCTCGGTCCTGAGGATCGGAACACTCTACTCAGAGGAGGATCATTGGTTGCACTCGATTGTTCTTGGGCGCAGATTGAACAATCGGTCAATCACGTTATGAAGAAGACTCGGTTGGAACCTAGAATGCTCCCCCTATTGCTCGCTGCCAATCCAGTTAACTGGGGTAAACCCGGTAAATTATCCACTGTAGAAGCTCTGGCTGGTTCTCTCTACATTTGTGGAGCAAAGGAACAATCGAGGCAATTGTTGAGCAAGTTTCGCTGGGGTGAACGGTTTATTGAATTGAACAATGAGCCACTTGAAGCTTATGCAGAGGCAAAATCCTCTGCAGAACTGGTTTCTTTGCAGTTTGAATTCTTTGATGTGGAGGTTGATCAACATGAACAAGGGATTTAATCAAGTCCCACTCCAACGATTATCCAACGTTGGCACAGATGTTCAAGGAGAAAACATAGTTCAGGAAACAGCCGTTGAATTACGTGCTTTAAACGAGAACTACGATGCTTATGCATTTGCAACACTCTTGGCTACACCAACCAACTTAGTAGAATTGTTGGCAGGCCATATCACAACTGAGGGATACGCCCTCAAACCTGTAACTCATGCATCGATTGTACAAAACAACGAACCCTATTTTAGTGTCGAATACAACGATAAACTGCGTGTACAGGTTACCAAACGTATTGTAACCACTTCTTGCGGTGCGTGCAATCATCCAGAACTTATGGTAGATGGAATCGGTAATACCGTTACAAATCAACTCTTTTCTGATGCTAATTTACAGCAGATTCAACTTGCGTTATCCTCACTCACATCCGAAATGAACCTGTTCAATAAAACAGGAGGATGTCATGGATCTGCGCTCTATGGTGTTGATTCGAGCGTTAGCCACGTATCTGAGGACATTGGGCGCCATAACGCTGTAGACAAAACCGTTGGCATGGCAATCCTCTCTGGAGATGTGGATTTAAGCAAATACATGCTCCTGCTTTCAGGGAGATGTGGATGGGATATCGTTGCAAAAGCAGTTCGCACGGGCATACCCGCAATTGCTTCATTGGGTGCATTCTCTACAGCAGCCATCAAATTGGCTCGTGAACACAACATAACACTGTACGGTTTCGTTGCTGAATCTGGGGCATGGAAAGTTGGTTTTACGGACCAATCTTCTCCAAGCATTGATGTGGATGATTGAATTGCAATGCACATGAAGGAGCGTCTGGATGGAACAACTCCCCCAGATAACAATCGGCTCCGACTTACTCATGTCAAAAAAACAGCAGCAGGTATTCCGGCAGCAGTTTCTTCTATGAATCACGGTATTCGTAAAATGGGTCTCACGAAAACAGTACGTACACTGCTCATGGTTAATCAAAAAGACGGTTTTGATTGTCCTGGTTGTGCTTGGCCTGATCCACAGCATCGAACATCGTTTGAATTCTGTGAAAATGGAGCCAAAGCAGTTGCGGATGAAGCAATGGCAGCAAATGTGAACGCTGCTTTTTTTCAAAAACACTCGATTGAACAACTTTTATCCAAATCTGATTATTGGCTCAACAGTCAAGGTAGAATATCTCAACCCATGATACGGAAAAAGAATTCCAGTCACTATGAACCAATATCTTGGAACGATGCTTTGGATTTTATTGCATCATCTATAAACGATATGCCATCACCAAAACGCGGTGTTTACTATACATCAGGTCGAACATCAAATGAGGCAGCATTCCTCTATCAGGCATTGGTTCGCGCAATGGGAACAAACAACCTTCCAGATTGTTCGAACATGTGCCATGAGTCGAGTGGTAAAGCGCTCTCAAGTACCATAGGCATTGGAAAGGGTACTGTCCATCTCCAAGATTTTGACCATGCTGACTTAATCCTAGTTATTGGACAAAATCCCGGCACAAATCACCCACGGATGTTAACTGCACTTCGTGACGCAAAAAAGAAAGGTGCAAAAATCATCAGCATCAATCCGTTACCAGAGACAGGGATGCAGCGATTTAAGCATCCACAAGATTACATGACTGCTGATTTCCGAACAACGCAACTCGCTGACATTCATGTTCCTGTGCGTATAGGTGGAGATGCTGCTTTGTTCAAAGGAATTATGAAAGAAATGCTCGCCAATGGCGCTGTTGATCTGTCATTCATTGACCAGAAAACCATTGGGTACGAACAATTTGAACAATCACTGGATCAGTTTTCTTGGGACGATATTGTTCGAGATTCAGGAATAGACAAGAATACAATCAACCACATTGCTCAGATGTGCTCCAACTCCAACGCCACAATAGCTTGTTGGGCAATGGGTTTGACCCAACACCGCAACGGTGTAGCTGTTATTCAAGAAGTAGTGAATCTCCTTCTTATGGGAGGGCACATCGGTCGTCCTGGTGCAGGTGTGTGTCCCGTTCGTGGACATTCCAACGTTCAAGGAGATCGCACCGTCGGGATATGGGAAGCCCCACCAGAATCCTTTCTTCAAAAGTTAGAACAGGGTCTTAATTTCTCAGTTCCTCGAGAGCATGGATACGATGTCGTGCACGCAATACACGCTATGGAAAAAGGCGATGTTGATGTTTTTGTTTCGATGGGCGGCAATTTCTTGTCTGCAACACCTGACACACGCCGGACTGCAAAAGCAATTCAGCGAATAGGCTTAACCGTGCAAATATCCACGAAATTAAATCGCAGCCATCTTATTACTGGCAACAGCGCACTGATTTTACCCGTCCTTGGTCGAACTGAATTGGATGAACAAAAAAGTGGTGAACAATTTGTTACTGTTGAAAATTCAATGGGCGTCGTACATCAGTCTAAAGGGAAGATGAAACCCGTATCGAACATGCTAATCAGTGAACCTGCACTCGTTGCCCAACTGGGCAAGCGTTTGTGCCCAGATGCTCTCAATTGGAGTCAATTTATTGAAAATTATGATGCAATACGTGATTTGATGTCCCTGTCATTGAATGGATTTGAAGATTACAACCGACGCGTACGTGAATCCGATGGGTTTCTTCTACCAAACCCACCCAGAGATGATTGTAATTTCAATACGGAGACTGGTAAAGCAGTGTTTACGGTCCATGATTTGCCTCTTGTTGATGTACCAAGTGATCGTTTTGTATTGATGACCATACGAAGTCACGATCAGTACAACACCACCATATACGGTCTTCACGATCGCTATCGTGGAATCCATGGAAATCGAAGAATACTCTTCATGAATGCAATCGATATGTCCGAACGTGGTTACAAAACCAAAGATGTCGTTCACATAACGAGCCATTATGAAGGTGTATCTCGAGAATCGCGCAATTGGTTTGTTGTACCTTACGACATACCTCAAGGTAATTTAGCAGCCTACTTTCCAGAAGCGAACGAACTCGTTCCTCTCGAATCGACTGCCCATTTGTCAAACACTCCAACATCAAAATGGATTGAAGTGTCTCTTTCCACTTCAGAAAATACTGATTCTGAAGAGGAATGAGTGAGAAAATGTCTGGAAATGCGTACGTACGTCTTGTTCGTGAGAACAGAACGTATCGTCACTTTTGGGTTGCAACATTTATCTCAATGTACGGTGAATGGTTCAACACAATCGCTTTGTTTTTGATTATTTTAAAGTACACAGATTCGGAACTTCTTTTGGGTACATTGATGGCTGTTCGGATGGGGTGTTTTGCCCTTATGCAGCCTTTTTTTGGTTTGCTCGCAGATCGATTGAACCGGAAGAAATTGATGATTACTACAAATATATTACAGGTTTTTTTAGCGTTATCTTTCATTGGTGTTGATGGTCCAGAAGACATGTGGTGGATGTTTCTGTGCTCTGGAATCATGATGGCATTGCACGGTTTGTACGTTACTGCAGAGCGAGCAGCGTTACCAAATATTGTTGGACATGACGACTTGACAACCGCTAACGCACTCGACAGCGCAACATGGTCCACGGCGCTTTGCTTGGGTGCGTTTACGGGGGGGTTGGTTGTTCAGGAATTTGGTGTCAATCTGGCATTCATCATCGATTCCGTGACATTCCTCATTGGTACGCTTTTGCTGCTACCACTTACTGTACCACAAACCTATGACAAAGTATCCTCTGGGTCGCTTATTATTTCGTCCTTGAAAGACATTGGATTGGGTCAAAAACGAATCATATCAGAACCACGATTGTTTAGAATCATCTTTGCAAAAACATCATGGAATATTGCAGGCGGTGGTTTGGCGGGTGTCTATCTTGTTCTTGCAGGAAACGATATCGATTTTTTACACGCAGCACTTGGATTTGGTGTCTTCTTCTTTGCGCGAGGAATCGGTACTGGAATCGGACCCATATTGGCAAGGAGATTTTTCAAGGACTCTGAAAAATGGCCGCGTCTGATTGGTTTGTTGATCCTGACGAGTGGGGTTTTTTACGTACTTGTCGGCTTGAGTCTCAAAGGCCCGCTTCTGTTGACGCTTTGTTTCGTCACGTTGGCTCATACAGCAAGTGGTGGGAATTGGGTTCTATCGACAGTGCTCACGCAACAATGGGTTGAAGATGAAATGCGTGGAAGAGTGTTTTCAACAGACATGCTCTTGTTATCAATTGGACAGGTCGTATCCACAATATCAGCTGGTTACTTGATTGAAAAGGGATATGTAAACCTGCAACAAGGAATAATTTCTTTTGCTTGTTTGATGATGTTGAGCGGGTTGGTCTTCACGTTGTGGAATCCTAAACCGACAAGCACAACTCGTGAGTACACACAGGGGGAGTAAAGTAAAACCGTTCACTTGGATTTTCCTCTATGGTATCGAGTTGAAGTGTAGAGGATGCTCCCTCTTGGATCGTTACAATCGATGATGTACTTGCTGGAAGATAATCTTCCCCCGTTGATGCAAGAGAAACACGGATGGTGTGTCCTTCCTCAATCACAGCATCAAGTGGCATAAATTCCATTTTAGCATTGATGGTATCAAAGAGTGGCACCCACGTTTGGAGATCGTTTCCTCCTGCGTGGTATCGAAGATCCATGATAGCATGACCAACATGTATGCACGTACCATCATAACAGTCTTCTAACAAAGCATACAATTGCCCGCCAACGGTTGCTGTACTTACATCGACATGTAGTCTTGGTGTACCTGCAACACGCAGGGTTTGAGTCAGCGGTTCTGTCTCCCAAACTGGACCTGAAGTAGCATCTGGAAGGATTGTGAGAGAGCCACCAATTAGAGCCAATTCACTTCCAAGACTTGCTGTCCATTCTGTAGAATCGGCTGGGGGATAAAGATTCTTTTCGACCCGCCAATCACCAAGATTGTCTTGAATTTCAATCCACAAACCAGGTTTCTCCCCACGTTCTTGAAGATAATATTCGAACCACTCGTACAAATCTTGCATCCAATCGAATCGTATCATTTCTGGAAAGGCTTCTCCACCTCGACCTCCAAGATCGCTACGATCGTAGAGTTGTTGAGGACGATCGGGATAATCATGGTCCCATTGACCAAACAAGCCTTTCGCCTCAATACCAGCGTCTTTCAGCATGTTAATTGTGGGTACTGCCATGTGTGGGTCGACATTCCAATCATGCATACCTTGAATGAGATATACAGAGCCTTGGTAGTTGTCAATTACTCGATCCAAGAAGTATCGTTCAGCCCAATAATCTCCAAATATCTCGGAACCCAAGAGATAGGCAGACACTCCAGTACCGGGTCCAATTACGTAATCAGGACACATGTTTTGGTGATCCTCTTCGTCTCCGTCAAGACCGTAAGAACCGTAAACACCGTTGTGCATAATCGGTGCCCGCGCTTCTGCACTACCGTTTCTCCACATCAATTCTTTCACACCGATCAAACCGGAAATAGGGACGATTGTTTTGAGATAATCGTGTTCACTGCCAAACATTGCAGCCTGCCATGGCGTCGAACCGTCGTATGATTTTCCAATTAATCCCACGTTTCCATTGCTCCAGTTTTGCTCTGCAAGCCATCGCACAGCGGCATCGTTTCCTAATTGCTCTGCTGTACCCATCAAATCCATACAATGGTTGGATTGCCCAGTCCCTGTTACGGATATTTGTGCAAATGCATATCCATGCGGTAAAATTTGGTCAATGATCATCGTACCCAGCCAGGAACCTGGAACCTCAATACTGTCGGTCTGAACGGACGGTTCTTGGAAATAAGGACCGCTTTCCGCAATAACTGGAACCTTTATGCCTTCATTGACGGCAGTTGGCAACCAAACTGCAAGACTGATCCGAGGTACATCATTCGGATCTGTTGCTGCACCCCCTTCAGAAGCAGGAAGTTCATACTCAACAAAATAGTGTGTTGAACCGTACTCGTTGTCTGTTTCCAGTAGACTGTATGGACCTTCATCAATGACATATCCAAATTCACCGTCGGTAACATAATCCTTCAAGTATCGATCTTCTAATTTGACATAGGAACTTTCTGATGCATTGCTCTCAGCAACATTTGATGAAACATACTCACCGAAATACGCTGAGATAAATAAGAATACAATGCATACTGCAATCGTTGCTCCAAGTACTGCATTGAAGGAATTTGAATGGTCCTTCTCTACATTGAGTAGAATCGCATCGACTTCTTCGTCATTGGACATGATACTCTCGATGCATATTACATTCTTCAACCCGTCGCTTAACGTCTTATGAATAACCCTCAAGTCCTTCGGTTTTCTGGACAACAATAGGGGAGCCTAATGTTTGATGATTCAATCCTTGGTTTACCCATCGATTTGCCTGAACATCCAGACTACGATGCGAGTCTTGACCACGCTCCTGTTCGAAAACAAGTCCTCACTCAAGAACAGGAACGTTTGGCTTTACAAAATGCACTACGTTATTTTGAGTCGAATCATCATGATGTTTTGAGCAAAGAATTTCTAGCTGAACTAAGGCAATTTGGCCGCATATACATGTACCGCTTCCGCCCACCTGAAGAAATCAAAGCGAGACCGATTCATGAATATCCCTCACAATCCATTCAAGCAGCAGGGATCATGCTCATGATTGACAACAATCTTGACCCAAACGTAGCGCAATTTCCACATGAACTGATTACTTATGGTGGCAATGGTTCGGTTTTTCAGAATTGGGCACAATATCGACTTGTAATGAAGTATCTTTCAGAAATGACCGATAACCAGACATTGGTTGTTTATTCCGGCCATCCTCTAGGATTGTTTCCATCGCATCCTGATGCACCTCGGGTGGTGGTAACGAATGGCATGATGATTCCTAATTATTCGACACCAATTGAATATGAACGTTTGAATGCCATGGGTGTCACACAATACGGTCAAATGACAGCAGGGTCCTACATGTACATCGGTCCACAAGGTATCGTTCACGGAACGACGATTACTCTAATGAATGCAGCCCGCATCAAATTTGGTGTTGCCTCAGATAGTGATTTGAGTGGAATGCGATTTGTGACATCTGGTTTGGGGGGAATGTCGGGTGCTCAGGCAAAGGCTGCTGTTATTGCTGGGGCGGCTTGTATTGTTGCAGAATCCAATCCAACAGCCGCTGAAAAACGTCACCAGCAAGGATGGGTAGATGTACTCACAGAGGATGTTAATGAAGCAATAGACCTTATGATAGCGGCATCGGAAGCAGGCCAAGGGAAATCCATTGGCTATGTAGGAAATATTGTTGATTTGTGGGAGCGTCTCGCAGAACAAGAAGTGTTCGTACACTTAGGCAGTGATCAAACCTCGTTGCACAATCCGTTCCAAGGTGGATACTTCCCTGCGGGTATGAGTTTCAAAGAATCTCAGTCCATGATGCACGAGCGCCCTTCCGAATTCAAAAAATTGGTGCAAGCATCATTGCGAAGGCACGTCAACGCAGTGAATCTACTGGTCGAACGTGGGATGTTTTTCTGGGATTATGGCAATGCATTTCTGTTGGAGTCTGGACGTGCGGGTGCTGAAATCTTCAACGACGATGGTTCTTACAAGTACCCCTCTTATGTCGAGGACATCATGGGTCCATTGTGCTTCGATAGAGGATTTGGCCCATTCCGTTGGGTTTGTTCTTCTGGTAGCGACTCAGATCTTCATGAGACAGACAGGATTGCAGAGAATGTACTTGTAAAGATGCTGGAAGAAATCGATGACGAGGACGTACGTCAACAGATAAAAGATAATTTAAGATGGATTCGAGAGGCGGATGGGCATGATATGGTCGTTGGTACAAAAGCTCGGATTCTATATGCAGATGAACAAGGACGTTCACGTATTGCATCGGCCATGAACAAAGCAATTGGCGATGGACGCATTTCAGCACCGATAATACTCGGTAGAGATCATCACGATGTCAGCGGTACAGATTCACCCTACCGAGAAACAGCCAACATCAATGACGGGTCCAAATGGACAGCAGATATGTCAGTTCAGAATTTTGTAGGTGATGCAATTCGTGGTGCAACATGGGTCAGCCTTCATAACGGAGGAGGCGTAGGTTGGGGAGAGGTATTTAATGGCGGATTTGGGATGGTGATTGATGGTTCAGATGCATCACAGCGCAAGCTACAGTCCATGCTGCATTGGGATGTTACAAACGGGGTTGCACGTAGAGCTTGGGCTCGAAATGACGGAGCAATAACGTCAATCAAACAAGCAATGGAAATTAATGAGAATTTGATTGTCACTGTTCCAAACATTGTGAATGAATCTGTGCTCGATTCTCTATTTGAAGGGGATTGAAATGATGAACCGTATCGTTACACTGGATGGTCTCACGCTAACATCTCGTGACGTTTACGATGTCGCATTTGGATTGGCATCGGTTGAAATTGCCCAACAATCCATGATGAAGGTTCAACTTGCCCGAGATGTTGTCGATCGGATTGTCAGAGGGAACGAAACCGTTTATGGAATCAATACAGGATTTGGCTCTCTTGTTAATACCAAAGTGAGCGAGGATGATGTCGAACAATTGCAAATCAACTTAATTCGTTCCCATGCAACAGGTTTGGGTCCAAATCTACCTACTGAGATTGTTCGCGCTATGATGTGTGTTCGTCTCAATTCACTTGTTAAAGGTCATTCTGGATGCCACCCTGATGTCGTCCATCAACTTCTTGATTTCATTAACAATTCCATTCATCCATTGATTCCTCGAATCGGAAGTTTAGGGGCAAGTGGTGATCTTGCACCACTTTCTCACCTAGCCTGTGCATTGGTAGGCGAGGGTGATGTCGAGTACAATGGTGAAATTCTTTCAGCAATGGATGCCATTCGTCAATGCGACATGGCACCGCTGTCGTTGAAGGCAAAGGATGGATTATCACTAATCAATGGAACGAGTCTGATTACCGGTATCCTCGCTGTATCCGTAGAACAGTTGCGATTGCTTATGACGTATTCCGATGTTGTTGCAGCGATGTCAATAGATGCGACAGATTCTTCACTAACACCCTTCGATAAACGCATTCACGAAATTCGTCCACATCCTGGTCAAAGCTTTGTAGCGCAACGAATATGCGATATCTTAGTCGATTCTCAGATCGTCTCAAATCCGACCAGTTCAAATCGCGTCCAAGACCCGTACTCCTTCCGATGCATACCTCAAGTACATGGGCCTGTAAACGAATCACTCGAGAGGTTAATTCAGACCGTTGATGTTGAACTTAATTCGTCAACGGATAATCCTCTAATTTTCCCAGACGTTGAACGACCTGGTTCACATGAAGTCATGTCGCAGGGAAATTTTCATGGTGAAGTCCTTGCCTTGGTAGCAGATTCCATGAGTCTTGGATTGTTTGAATTGTCATCCATTAGTGAGCGAAGAATAGACCAAATGCTCGACCCGAGTCGGTTGGCGATACAACCGTTTCTCGCCTCCAATCCGGGATTGGAATCCGGATTGATGATCGTACAATATTCAGCAGCAGCGGCCTTAGGTGAATTGCATGGTCATGCATCTCCGAGAACTGCTTTCTCGACCACAACATCCGCCGGACAAGAAGATCATGTTAGCATGGGTGCCACTGCCAGTTGGAACTTGTATGAGGCCATTCAACGTTGTTCAGAAGTCATTGCTTGTGAAGCGTTTGTTGCCCATCGAGCACTGCAAACAAAGGAACTCCAATCTTCAACATGTGTAACGACTTTCATTCGATGTATGAACAGTATTGTGAATCCTGAAATATTTGACAGAAGCACCAGCAAAGAACTCATTAAGATTGCAGGAGAACTAACGTCGTCAAAATGGTTGTCAGTAATTCAATCAACGCTTGCCCAACCATTGAAAAAATCACTCTAGGAAATATTGTTTTTCTAGTTCATCCAATCCTGTTAATTGTCGAATTCGGAAAAAGGCAACGGTTCGTTCCTGCGAATCGTTCACATGCTCAATGATGTAGCGTTCCAGTTCTGTAGCCCGACGGATTTTTTCTTCGATAGCAGTATAATCGGAATATATTCCATCGATATCCTCTGAATATAATGAGGATTCAATATCTGAAGTATCCAAACCCATGCGCCTCCACTGCAATATTCTTCTTTGAAGAATCTGTTTGGAAAATCCTTTTTTTGGTAATCGCGTTAACAACACAAGTTTAGGAGTTCCATCATCGTTCAAATCCATTTCCAAATTCGCTGAATGTTCCACCACAACTGGGTTCTCATCTACCACAGATTGCTGTGCTGTGCTGATCGAGGGATGTTGATTCGACTCGAATAAAGGAGCCTCACGGTAGATTCTTGCACATTCACGCATATCGAAACTTGTCGGCGAGATAGACAAATACACGCACCATTTACTCATTGAAATTTTTTCAGATAACAAACGAATCATAGAGTGAACGGAATCAAAACCATGGAGCGATGTTAACCACTCAATTCCTTCAATAAAGATGATGCCGTCTCCAGACTCTATCGTTGCATCAATGAAATGATTCAGTTTTTCGAGGCTTGGTTCCATTGCCCCATTGTCCTGATTGTTCGTTAACCAATAGCACTGAATTTCTGATATATCCAATAAATCCATTAATCGAGATTGTGGATATCTTGACACGAAAATTTGATTCTTCTCCGAGGGGGATTCAACGGAATCGAATTTTTGAACAAACGCATCCGTATTTTCGGCGTGAATTGAATAAATCCTACCAACCACACGACTCCCTCTGAACCTCCTTGCAGACGAAGATAAATAGGTTTCATCGTGCAAATGACCATCAATCATTATATTCACTCATGTATTGGTGAACATCAGGGACAAAACATGTCTGATGAAAACAATGAACTTATGATGGCAGAGTGTGGTTCGTGTCGGGCTATCGTACCTATTGACTCTGATGCTTGTCCCGAGTGTGGCATATCCTTCTCGGGAGTATCTGATGAAGCACTTGGCGAATGTGCAGCATGTAAAGCACTGGTTCCACTCGATTCAACCAAGTGTCCCGATTGTGGCGTCGTTTTTGTTGCTGATGATGTTATTGACATCCTTCGTACGTGGATGGCAAACAACAAAATGGATGTCAAATCTTTATTCGGTCGATTCGACACCAACAATGACAACATGATCGACTCAAGTGAACTCAAAGAAGGTCTCCTTTCATTGAATCTTGCTGACCTCCCACCATCCCAGGTGGAACGATTGGTCGAAGCAATTGACGAGGATGGTGACAGTTTGATCGATTTACAGGAGCTTCAATCCATCATTGGTGGTGAAGATCTTGATGATGAAACAGAACCAAGTGCAAAAGAAGAATCAAAAGAAGAAAGCAGCCTTGATTATAATGAAAACGTTCTCTCCAAAGTAATGGAATCGAGTGGCATTAATGAATCTGATAAAGATGCTTTCCTTGTATTTGCTCAAGATTACAATGCTGATGGCAATGCATACCTGAAAAAGGAAGAATTGCAATCCGCAGCCGACGCATGGGTCGCCCAAAACAAGTCCGATGAGGCTGTGGATGATTCTTCTGATGAGGAGATGGAAGAAGTAGAATCAGGGGAGGAAGAGCCTGTTGTAGAAGAATCTGAGGAATCTGAAGAAGAACTCGAACAATCTGAAGAAATACCCGAAGAATCTCAAGAAGAACCCGAAGAATCTGAAGA
>CALBFP010000077.1 GCA_937894115.1 uncultured euryarchaeote | reverse complement strand
CTGAACCGGCTCCTGAACCTGAACCGGCTCCTGAACCTGAACCCGAAGCGGCACCTGCTCCAGCCCCAGTTGCTGTTGCAGGACCGATCGTTGAGCGCGCACCAGGAACCAAGCCTCTCGCCAGCCCTGCGGTGCGACAACGAGCACGTGCTGCTGGTGTCGATTTGTATCACGTCGCCGGTTCTGGACCGTCGGGCCGCATCACTCACGCAGATCTTGACGTTCACCTCAGCGGTGGAGCATCACGTGCTTCAGCCTCTCGACCTGTAGGAAGCACTGCGAAAACCGCCAAAACGGGAACCGAAGAAATCAAGGTCATTGGTCTGCGAAGAAAGATAGCCGATTCCATGATGGCATCCTACAGTAGCATTGCTCATTTCTCCTACTTTGAAGAAGTTGATGTAACCGAACTTGAAGCACTTCGCCAGCATCTCAATGCAACTCGGCCAGAGGGTGCACCAAAACTCACCTACCTGCCGTTCATTATGCTCGCACTGGTGAAAGCACTTGGCCAACGACCGGAATGCAATGCACTCTTTGACGATGAAGCGGGTGTTGTTACCCGCCATGAAGCCGTGCACTTGGGTATTGCTACCCAAACCGACCGAGGACTTTACGTCCCCGTGGTAAAACACGTTGAAGCCATGGATATTTGGTCTGCAGCTGCGGAGATGGGCCGCGTAACTCACGCTACTCGAAACGGTGAGGCTGGTGTCGAGGACTTGAGTGGTTCGACGTTTACCATCACCAGTCTAGGCCGAATGGGCGGTCTTGGTGCGACACCAATCATCAACAAACCCGAAGTGGGTATCCTTGGTGTACACAACGCCAAGGAGCGCGCTGTTGTTGTCAACGGTCGTGTCGAAGTCCGCCGCATCATGAACCTCTCTTCATCGTGGGATCACCGAGTTGTCGACGGTCACGACGGGGCTAGTCTCGTACAATTGCTGAAATCCATGCTGGAGCATCCAGCAACCATTTTCATGTGAGGCTTGGGTATGAAGACAAGAAATTGCAAAGTGTTGGTCGTCGGAGCAGGCCCGGGTGGGTACGTCGCAGCAATCCGAGCAGGACAACTTGGAATGGACACGGTCATCGTCGAAGGACAACGAGCAGGTGGGACGTGCTTAATTCGAGGTTGCATCCCATCAAAAGCACTGATTCACGCTGCCCACACCTTCCATAAACTCGCAAACCATGCCAAGAAAGGAGGCCACATGGGTATACGTATTCCTGGCCCTGCAGAACTGAAAATGAAAGATACCGTAGCGTGGAAGGATGCTATTGTCGACCGTCTGAACAAAGGGGTCGAAGCGCTTTTGAAAAACGCTGGCGTTGAATTCATTAACGGTTGGGCCCAATTTCAAGATGCAAAGACCGTCAAAATTGGAAAAGGAAAAGATGCCCTTCTCATTCAAGCAGAAAACGTAATTCTCGCAAACGGCTCCATACCTGTTGAACTTCCGTTCATGAAGTTCGGTGATCATGTCATCTCATCCAAAGAAGCACTCTCCCTAGAAGAACTACCAAAAAGAATCGCAGTAGTTGGCGGTGGTTACATCGGCCTCGAATTGGGCATTACCTTCCGCATGCTTGGAAGCGATGTGACAATCATTGAGGCGATGGATTCCGTTCTACCCATTTTCGATAAGGAGTTGCGAAGGCCGCTTGAGATTGCAATAAAGAAGCAAAAAATCGCAGTCCACACCAACGTATTCGCAAAAGGTGTGGAACCACAGGATGATGGAAGTGTCGACCTACTTTACTCCCCAAAAGACGCAGAAGAGGGGAGTGAACCAGAGCGACTCAACATCGATAAGGTCCTTGTCACGGTGGGTCGAAGACCGACGAGTACAGCACTTGCACCGACCGGCGTGGCACTCGATGAACGTGGATTCGTCAAGGTCAACAACAAATGCGAAACCAACATGAAAGGCGTCTATGCGATAGGCGATGTATGCGATTTGGGTGAGATGCTCGCTCATGTAGCTTCATTCCAAGGTGAAATGGTTGCGGAAATTATTGCAGGCGAACCTCGAGTCTACGAGCCTGCTGCTGTTCCAGCTATCGTCTTCACAGAACCCGAGATCGTCTCTGTCGGTCTTTCTCCAGAAGAGGCAGTCGCTGCTGGTCACCCGATTATTACAGGCAAATTCCCGTTGGCTGCCAACGGCCGAGCGTTAACGCAAGAAGCGGAAAAAACCGCAGGATTCGTTCGAGTTACCGCCCGAGAGGACGATCATCGAATCCTTGGCGTGCAGGGAGTTGGAACGCACATCAGTGAATTGGTTGGGGAGTGGACACTCGCCATTGAAATGGGAGCACTACTCGAAGACATAGCACAAACCATTCACGCGCATCCAACAATGACCGAAATGACCCATGAAGGTGTTCTTGCAACGCTTGGTCATGCGATTCACTCAATGTGAGCGGAAGAAACATGCACAGAATTT
>CALBFP010000076.1 GCA_937894115.1 uncultured euryarchaeote | reverse complement strand
AACCGCTACGACCGAGAGGAATACTGTGGTGAGAACGCTTGGGAAACCTGCCCGACCAGTGGATGGAGGAAGAATCTACGCGACAACACCGCCACCGGTGTAACCCCACTACCAGATCTTGATGAAGAGGTGGACGAGGGTTGCGACGGTGTCGACCTGAATCGGAACTTCCAATTCGAGTGGGGCGCCCCACTTGGTGCGACAGGCCCAATCTTCCCAGGGATGTGTTATGCTGGACAAAACAACGATGTTTACAACGGGCCGGTCGATGATACAGACAACGATGGTGACGGCCAACTTAACGAAGACCATGTTGACGGGAACGACGACGACGCCGATGGGGTGGTTGATGAGGACTGGTGGGGAGGCAACTCTGAACCAGAGACTTTGTTTGTTCAAGACCTTACCGAGATGAACGATGATGACAGCAACGGAGCTTCCGACTTCAAAGCAACACTTTCTTGGCATTCATTTTCCGAACTGGTATTGTACCCTTGGGGTCACTGCACCGGTTGCGTAACACCCGACCACGATCAACTCGTTTATCACGGTGACATGATGGCAGAAATGACCGATTATGCCAACATCCAAAGCAGTGATTTGTATCCTACGACCGGAGATTATTGCGATTGGCAATACGGTGCTCATGACGCATACTGTTACACGATGGAGATTGGCACAGCATTCCATCAACAACCTGAGGATGTGAATCACATCGCAGTTCGGAACGTTGGTGTTCCGTTCTACATTCTCGAAATCTCCGACAACCCTCGTGAACGTGCAGATCTTGCTCTTGCGAACATCTCTCAACAAAACTACCTTCTTAAACCAAATATGATAGAAATACCCGAATCTGGAGACATTCCAATCGACGTTTGTGTTTCAAACGACTTCCCGTACAGTGAAAGCAACAGTTACGTCAAATGGCGTATGGTTAAACCCAGTCGATTGCAGTCTGATTACGGGCCGCAGGAATGGGCAAGGACGCCGTGGGAGTCGGTGAAAATTGATCGCGTGGATGAATCCTGTACTACGAAAAACGGAAACGGTACGGTGTTGCGAGCAGAGATTCCGGTATCCGAATCTTCTACGGGTAAATTGCACTACAAGGCACAAATTTCGACGCTGAGTGGATCCGATTTCTATCAATATCCATCGGATGGTTCGTACTTTGAACTTCCCATTGAATACCGCTCCGCATACGGTAATTTTGCTTCTTCATTGTTCCTATTCGTGATTATTGCTGGTACGGTTTGGGGCGGGCTGGGAGCCTGTCTAAAGCTGATGCTCGGCGAGGAAGAGCTGCTTGAAGCAGAGGTTGTCTGAGGCGATTGTTATGGGACAAAGTGACCAGTTTTCAGGCCGACTTGGACTTATTTTCGCCTCGATTGGAGCAGCGATTGGCACAGGCAATATTTGGCGCTTCCCGCGAATGGTCGGTGCAAACGGGGGAGGAACCTTCCTCATTCCATGGGTAATTTTTCTTTTCATTTGGTCGATTCCATTGGTGATTGCTGAATTTGCTATGGGGAAACGTTCGCGTACTGGAACGGTGGGAACCTTCCGTATCTTTGCTGGTAAAAAATTCGCATGGATGGGGCTGTGGACGGCTTGGATTTCTACTGCCATCGGTTTCTACTACGCAATCGTAGCTGGTTGGTGTCTGAAATACTTCCAGCTTGGAATTTCGGGTGGACTGACTGGAGAAGGTGTCGATACTACAGAGGTTTGGAATACGTTTTTGCAAAGTCCCTTTCAGGTTATCTTCTTCCAATTCCTTGTGATTGCTATCACGCTGCTTGCGATTTGGAAAGGTGCAAAAGCGATTGAGAAAGTCAATGTCATTCTCATGACATCTCTCTTCGTTTTGCTCTTTATGACGCTCGGACTCTCTCTATGGATGGATCTCTCAGATG
>CALBFP010000075.1 GCA_937894115.1 uncultured euryarchaeote | reverse complement strand
TTGCTCGCTCATGCACGATTTATCCACAGGACGATGTGTGTGTGGTGGACTAATCAAGCGCTTCATTGCACGCATATCGTCGACTGCAATTTTGACACTTACCTCGTCGATTGTGGTTCCGTTTCGCACCACCTTCAACCATGAGCCGTTGAATCTCAACGATGCTTTCTCGGAGATGCTGTTTGGCGTGTTTGTCCCAAAAAACCTGGTGAACATCGGAGGCCCCATATCGCAAAATTCCATACGGTGGGGATTTGGAAGTACTGGTTTCAACAAGTGAGATGTAAGCAAGGAGTTGCATTCGATGCGATTGATGCGGTTTCTTTGGAACCTTTCCTGTCTTCTGTTCAACGGGGATAAATTCTCCATCAATAATGACGATTTGGTCGGGCCTTCCGCGAAGCCCTGAGGTCGAATCCGTGAGAAGATTGGTCGTTTGATCGTCATCAGAATAAATCAATTCAGTACCTTCTTCAAGACCGGCTTTTTCTCGGCGGTCAATCATTTGATTCTCGGCTTTGAGTGAACGTTGCAATTGCCACGTCGCAAAAAAGGTCCATATGAATGCGATGACAGCGAGAATAAATCCTGCTTGACTTTTGTTGTCTGCAGCAGCCAATGCGATAGCATGAATACCAATGATGATGGTTGAAAGGAGCAAACCAGCCTCTGTTTTTCCTGCTGAAAACCAACCGCCCAGATAACCGATAGGACTCCAAGTTGGTTCGAGGCCCGTGAATTCAACACGCTTTCGAATTTCACGAATTTCGTTTGTTGTCTGCATAAATCCAAGCCAATTACGCCAAGGTAGTGTTATAGAAAAAAGCGCAGCTACTAGGCAGGAAACCGACCACATCGACAAGACTTTTGCGAATTCGATGGGAGAATTCAGCACGTCGTCAATGTAGAGGAATGCGAACGCATCGATCATGAACGCGATGATGATGCCAAACCACCACGACCAGATGATGAGCGACCGGCGCATCCGCATCAAAGCATCTTGATACTCACGCATCTCGCCATGAATGACCCTGTGTTTCTCAACACCTTGTCGAACGGCTTTGCCTTCACCTGAAGCACCCTCCTTTGCAAGATACCATGACATCGGGCAATACGTGAATCGTTCCAAATCACTTGCGCTTACGGGTAGAACGGTATTGAACTCGTCGATAAAATAGCCCTCAGGGCCTATTTTCGCGTTCGTAAAAGAGACCCCCATGATTTCATCTTGGTTCTACATAGATTTGATTTCTTCCCCTTCTTACGTCAAAATAGAGTTCTGTGATGATGCGAAGTGGTTAAGAACAGGGTTTTGGTCGGTTGCTTGCTGAGGCCACACTATGTCTGAAGAAACTCAACTTCTGATACCACTCGAACTCTATGAAGAATCCGGTGTAAACATTGGAACAAAGCAAAAGAGTGCAGACATGAGTCGCTTCATTGACACCGTCAATTCCGATGGTCTTTACCTTCTTAACCTACATCAAACCGACAATCGTATACGCATTATTGCATCGTTTCTAAACCAGTACGAACCATCACAGATTATGGTCGTGTCCGCCCGACAATATGGACAACGGCCTGCACGAATGTTTGCTGAAGCGATCGGCGCAAACTCTGCTGTCGGGCGATTCATACCTGGAAGTCTCACCAACCCTGCTCTTCGTTCGTACAAAGAACCGGACATTTTGTTTGTTACCGACCCTGCCTCTGATCAACAGTCACTTCGTGAAGCTGTCAACACTGGCCTGCCTATTGTTGGTCTGGTCGATGCGAACAACAAACTGCGCAATGTCGATGTAGCACTCCCGGCAAACAACAAGAGTCGCCACTCACTGGCTCTCGTTTATTGGCTTCTGTCTCGAGAAGTTCTCAAATTACGTGGACAAACCACGGATGAAGATTGGGCAGAAGCGAACGATTTGGAAGATTGGAAATCAACGTTCTGAAACCGGTTTCAGGAAGTTCGAAATCGCCTCAGCAGACGCATCCAAGTCTGGAAGTTCATGCATTAGTGCGCGAACTGATTTTGCCCCTGGCAAACCCTTTGAGAATGCGATTGCATGTCGATGCATGGTTTGTTTGCTAAGGCCCGTCGTTTCTCGACACAACGTGACGTAGCGGTCCCAACACCAACGACGAGAAGCAAATGCTTTCGATGTCTCTGACATTTGATGCCAATCATCCAAATGCTGCTGAACCCATGGCAAATCTTCCTCTTCCATCCAACCAAGTCCGACCTTAATTCGGGCGAAGACGTCGGGACGGCCAATCGCTGCCCGGCCAACCATCAAACCCGAAGCATTGGTACGCTCCAAACACTTTCGAGCGCTCGATGCATCCGTGATGTCTCCATTGGCCACTACGGGCACACTCACAGAGCTTACCGCCAATCGTATTGTTTCCCAATCTGCGATACCAGAGTACCTTTGGCGTAAGGTTCGACCGTGAATGCACAACCGTTGCGCACCTACTTTTTCCAGTGATTGACAAACATCTACTGCGTTGTTTGGACCTTGTCCTGTACCCAGCCGCATTTTTGCGGTAACCGGTACATCAACAGCATCGACAATGTGTTCAACCATTTCAACAAGCCGTTGCGGCTCACCCATCAATGCAGCTCCAGCACAAATGTTGGTAATTTTTGGGGCTGGGCAACCGAAGTTGAGATCGATAACATCGGCGGTGTCTTGCAACATCGTCGCTGCTGTTACCATGTCGTTCAATTCGCTTCCAAAAATCTGCGGAATGAAAGGATGTTCTCTTGGATCGGATTCCATTTTTCTCCATGATGCAGTTGCTTCACGGCTGAGTGCGGTGCTGTTTGTGAATTCGGTGATGGTAATGTCGGCTCCACACTCCTTTGCAAGGAGGCGATACGGAAGGTCGGATACGCCGGCCATCGGTGCAAGATAGAGCGGTCGTTGTTCCCCCGACCACCGTTCAAACGTATCGAATCCGACGTCGCTCATCATGCATCGCCTGAGTTCAGTATTTCTTCAATCATCGTCCCAACGCGTCGTATTCTTCGCAACAAACGGTCGAGACGTGTTGTTATGTTTTCTTTGCAATCGATAAGCGTAGAACCAACCAAGCGATAACCAAGAGGCAAGCGACCACCGAGTAAATTGAGAAGTAGCATTTGGTCGGACGATGAGATGCGTTGCATTGCAGCGCGAACATCCTCAATGGTAAGTTTGCCTTTGTTCAGAGGCTGGAGAAGAGATGCATGTTCTTTTTCAGGAACAATCCGCATGAATCCACCCTTTTTCAGGAGCCAATCTTCACCACGACGCTGATGCTGTGCAATCATTGCAGACCAAAGGGCGGTGGAGAGTCGATCGGTACGAGGGATTCGCTCAACAAGACCGCAGGCCCGAAACCGCTCGAGGATACGACCAAGACGGGCTTTTTGTCCTCCAAATTGTTCATGCACGTCATCCAATGAAAGGGGTGTCCCAGTTGTGAGTAAAAGATTGAACAATTGTTCAGAGATTGAACCACTGAGGAGTTCAGCACCTGGTCGATCACCGAGTAGGCCGAAGTCTGCCATCCACTGTGTTAAATCTGAGGCACCATCTTGCGGTGGACGATAATCGACAATGCTTAAGCTGAGTGGCCGTTGAGATTCTTCGCTTATTTCGCTCTCAAGAGTCAATCCTTCTCGCTTCCAATACTCGCCCAACCATTTCATTTTGTATCTGAGAATAAGACTGTATTGTGAGAAGCAGAATTCAAGCGCATGAAGTAAATTTCCCCCTCGAATGTTGTATGTTCTCCAACCTTTCCCTTCATTGGTGTAAGAGAGCAAACCAGATTGGCTCAGTCGTGCTAAGTGGTGATTTAGTGCCGCAGGCGTCATTGCGAGATCATCGGAGAGTTCCTGTGCATCCCACGATTTGTTTGGATTCTTCAAAAAATGGTCGCGTAACATCCGATGGATGGGTGCTGCTGAGCCAAAATCGGCTGTCGCATCTCCTTTCCGACGAACGAAACAGAACGACTCGACCAACCAGCCAATCAATCGGTCAATGGATCGATCTGTCGTCGGCATTGGAAGTTCTTCCAGTTTGACATTGAGCATGACCGACGGTATCGGCCAATGGTCTTTGAAGGCTATGCAACAATTGCTTTACAAAAAGCGAAAATTAAGCCCGAACGCCTCGACCATCGTCCCAAGCATAAGAAAGGCGTTCCGTTCTTCGAAACGTTTCAGGTTCGATGTGTGGAGCGATATCAAGTACGTCAATCCTTAGGATTCCACGTCGTCGCAGAACTTTAACAGCGGAGTGAACGCTTGCTCGTGTGCGCCCAATTCGTCGTGCAAGTTGAGCCTGTGAGCGGGGAATTCCATCTTCAAGTATGTCGTCGACGATCTGTCGCTGAACTGCCGAAAGACCGATTGGGAGACTGGAAGCAACTCTCTGATGGTCGTTTGATACCGATTGGAGAAGTTCGACTTGTGAAGGCCCTCCTGCAAAATAGCATGTACGTCCATTGACGGGCATGACGGTGATGTTCCCTCGATTTTGCATCACATCGAGATGATGCCGAAGCGTTCCGTTCGCTGCACTGAGCACATGCTGCAGTTCACGATAGCACAAACCTGGGTGTCGCTCAAGTGTGCGTAGAATCCGAGCTCTGAAGGGATGTTCATTCGCTTGCCTTTTGGTCGAGATACCGCCCACAGCAAGGGCGGATGCTGTCGATGCCATCGTAGCAAATCCGTGAGCAATCCCTGCAATTCCTCCTGCTGCACCTGCGATACCGGCCGCCAGCCAAGGACGTTGACGAACCCATTGAGCGAGGAGAGGCATAAGTTGAGGATAACCTCTTGCTATCTTAATCCATCGTATTGACGCATCTAAGAACTGATGATGGACCCTTGATGAATTTTCATGAATGCAACCAGCGGTGAAAGGAGACGGCCGCAAGTGAGTCCATGGCTGGAAAGTTTGTACGTAACTCGAACAGGGGGACCGTCGGTAACAATCCGCTCAATCAGTCCTTCCTCAGCAAGATAGCGCAACTTGTCCGAGAGTGTACGCGATGAAATCCCTTTGAGGAGATGCTTCATCTCATTGAACCGACGGTCTCCAGCAATGTACAGCGTAGAGAGAATTTCAATGGTCCAGCGAGAGCCAAAGACGTTGAGCGCTTCAACTGCGGCATCAACCTCCCAATTCAAATCGAATTGACCGTGATTGGAGTGATCTGCAAGCAGGGATCGAACAGAGCCACCAATCTGAATCGTCTTGCTGATTTTGTCGCTAATGGCCTTGAGTTCAGTCGTTGGAAGGACCATTGGTGGTTCAGGCATGAACCTCGGAGACATTTCGCATACTTGATTTCTTTTCAACACCGAATCAACAAAACGCAGGAGCGCATATTTCATGAACGGTTTCCCGTTGGTTGATGCCATGAAGGCTGTTGAGAGTGTTGCAATCATTGGTGCAGGGAACATGGGGTCAGGTATTGCGCAAAAGAGTGCGCAAGAAGGATTCGATGTCCAAATGGTCGACAGAGAAGCCCAGTACGTTGCAAGAGGGCGGTCAATCATTGAGGGTTTTCTTGAGGAAGCAATCGGACGTCGAATTTTTACTCAAGAACAAGTGGATGCAACGCTTGCTCGGATCAAAGATGTCGTTGGTACAGAAAATACAGCAGCAGATACCGATATCGTCATCGAGGCGGTGTTCGAAGATTTTGAAATCAAAACCTCGGTATTTTCAACGCTTGACCAGGTATGCGGGGAAGATACGATTCTTGCCTCAAACACGTCTTCGTTATCCGTGAATGCTCTGGCCGAAGCAACAGGGCGACCGGATCGATTTGTAGGATTGCATTTCTTTTATCACCCTGCGAAAAACCGGCTCATCGAAGTGATTCCCGCAGAGTCAACCTCCAAGGATACAATCAACCGGACGGTTCAATATTGTCGAACGCTCGGAAAAGTGGTCATTGTTTGCAAGGATCGACCTGGCTTCGTTGTCAACAGATTCTTTGTCCCTTGGCTCAATGAGGCCTGTCTCCTTCTGGAGGAAGGTGTTGCGACGGCAGCTCAAATTGATGCGATATCATGCAAGGCTTTCCGCATTGGTCTCGGACCGTTTGGTTTGATGAATCTCACCGGCCCGCCAATTGCACTTCATTCAACAGATTATCTTGCTGAACAACTCAACACGTCTCGATACACAGGAGCACAGAACCTTCGTGACCTTGTAGCAGAGAATGTCATGTGGTCGATTGAGGATGATTCCGAATACTCACAAGAGCAGTACACAGCAGTCTCCGAGCGCCTCCTTGGCGTTGTCTTTGGTGTTGCAGCACAGATTGTTGAGGAAGACATCTGTTCGATGGAAGACGTAGACAGAGGTGCCAAGGTTGGTCTTCGGTGGGCACGAGGTCCATTCGAAATGATGAATCGAATCGGTGTTGCAGAAGCCTATCGAATGGCACAATCCTACCAAGCGATTGCAGGAGATGCGTGGACGCTTCCCTCGTTCTTCAAGGAGCAAGCAGACGCTTCAACAAATTGGGATTTCTCCTATGTTGATTTGTTTGTTGAGGATGGAATTGCAACCATCACCATCAACCGCCCCGAAGCCATGAACGCACTAAACCAAGTTGTTGTTGCTCAACTTACAGAGGCTGTACAAGCGGCAAATGCTGACAGCAAGGTCTCCACCGTTGTTCTGGATGGAGCCGGTAAGGCCTTTGTTGCGGGAGCCGATGTCAAGTTCTTTGTCGATAAGATCCGTTCCGATGACATCCCTGACATCGAGACGTTTACCGCAAACGGTCATGCACTTCTCGCTGCAATCGAGGATTCACCAAAGACAACGATTGCACTAACAACGGGTCTTGCTCTTGGTGGAGGTCTTGAACTTGCTCTTGCTTGCGATTATCGTATCGGAACACAACGGACACAGTTCCGATTCCCCGAAACGAGCATTGGAATTTATCCAGCACTCGGTGGAACCCAGCGTCCTGCTCGAATCGCAGGCCGGGAACTCGGTCGATGGGCTGTTTTGGCAGGTAACTTCATGAATGCTGAAACCGCAACCGATCTTGGTCTTGTTACTCATCTTGTTGACATCAACGACGTTCCAAATTGCATCAATGACATCCACGCTTCAGGCAAACCAGGAAACAAGTATCCAGGTAGACCAATGAATGAGAACAGTCCTGTGGTTAAGTTCGCTAAGAAATTCTTCTCGGATGGCAACATGGCTGCTTTGCTTGCTGGAGGCTGCCCTGAAGGGTTCGATGCTGAAGACAAGACCGTTGCTCGCCAACTTAAGTCGCTCAAGTTTACTGCTCCAATTGGATTGGCCATGGCAAGTGAACGAATCGATGCAACAGCATCGATGTCCCTCGATGAAGGCCTACAACTTGAACTTCAAGGATTGGATCGAATCTTCTCAACCGAGGACGCCCTCGAAGGTCTCAGCGCATTAATTGAAGGGCGAAGAGCGACCTACAAAAACGCCTAAACCCAAGACGACTGCATCTTTTGGATGGATTCGACGATCTTCTCGAGATCGATGGATTCCTCCTGTTCTTGTGCAAGAAGAATTCGATTTTCAACGGCTTCGACAAGCGCTTCGGTCGGCTCTCCATCAACCATTTCGGAAAGAACTTCCTTCAAGGATTTCGATTGGCCCCGAAGAATTGCAAGGTGTGCCTTCAATTCCTCTTCATCGTCTTTCGGCGATCGAACATTGGAGCTCAAGCCATCACCTCTATTGTGTTGAATTGTCGCTCCTTGTACCATCTGTCCCAAGGAACGATTTCCTCATCTGTCCAACTTCTCAGAGGACCTTCTAAACCGATTGGGTTGTCGTTCTCAGGACCAATGTTTTGGCTTTGTTTAATCCCCGGTGCTCCGAGAACCAGAGCGGTTGATAGGATGCCTTGTGCGATTGCAAGGCTGCCTTTGTCGGTACCACTCCAGTAGGCATGGAAACCTGGATGTGTATGAACCCATAATCGGAATGGAGCCATCATTCCAACAGGTGGACGAAGAGGAACTCTACCGGGTGAGCCCCAATCGATCTGAATCTCACCGTTGGCATCGATAAGCACAGAGGTCTCAAGACCCGCAATGAGTGAGAGGTTGTATACCAAATCCCATCTACCGTATTCAGCAGCCCTTCGCTGTACTTCGAGAACATCATCGGACTCAACCGCTTGGGCTTCGGCTTGGATGCATGCCCGCATCCACTGCTCGTAAGTGATGCCGATGACTTCAAGGTCCATTGCTGGAATCATGCTTTCACCTCTGGGAATTTAAGTTCACCAAACACGATGCTCGACATTCGTTCGCGAAGCGGTGGTTGTTCTCTTAGGTGTCCCATAATCCATGTTGCAGCAGCTGCAGCAGCGTTGACGTATCCAAACTGAATGTTGCCCGCATCGATTGCACCTGCAATTTGACAACTTGCAGGTTCATGGTCGGGTGTCATCAGATTTACAAGGCTGGCATCCGAATCGTTTGTGAAATAGAGGTGACCGTCTCCGGTTGATCTCAAATCAATCCATGGAACATTGGTTGTGTGAACCAACCTTCGGGGATGGGGTCGATCAACGCCAATGATGATATAGTCAAAATTCTGCAACTGCTCCCTGTCCCTTAGGTTGTCTGTATTGGACACACAGTGCACATGTTCAAGGCCCTGAAACTTCCTCACAAGGGCCTCTGTTTTGAAGAAACCAACATCTGCTTTTGAGAACCTTTGATGGCCCAAGTTTGCGTCTTCGACCTTGTCACCATCCATGATTGTGATGAAACAGTGTTGTTGTACCTTTTCAAGTGCTGGAACGATTAAATCGAGTGCAAGGCCACCAATCCCCCCAGCTCCTACAATCAAAATTTTTGGCGCATGCTCATTGCTCATGACCGTATTGATTTTCGACAGTATTTGAAGATTCAATTTTGGAAAATGGGGAGTTTCTTTACAGGAGGCGCAATGCCCAGGTCGCTTGGGAAGAACATCTCAGCTTCTGGTATTGGAATCGGAACAATTTCTCGACCGATGAGGGCAACTCGACTTGGTCGGCTTTCTGAAAGGACCTCCCTGTTGACCTGAGGCGCAAGTTCGTTTGAAAACGAGAGGATATCGTCATGACTCGGCATGTTTTCCATCGAAAGATTCTCTCGACTGTTGCCCACGTAAACGTAACCCTTTGCTTCGATGAAATCTGGATCGGCACGATCATCGAGTTTTGCAAATTCTTTGATGTGGGTTGAGGACATGTTGATGCCTTTCATGAGAGTGTGCCTGCAAACGATTCGTGTGTCCAAACTGGGCAGCAAGTCAATGGTCTTTTCAAACTGCTTCCACGTGTTTTTGTTCCATTTTGGACGACAAACATCGTTGAACACCTGCTCGTTAGGTGCGTCTACAGATACGTAAAGTTGCGTAGGAAGTGTGTTGAGTCGCTCCAATACTTTCGGAAACGTTCCATTGGTAACAAGCATCGTTGTCATGCCGTGTTTGTGACACAGTTCCATGTATTCATCCAGTTGCTTGTAAAGCGTTGGTTCACCGTTAAGTGATATAGCGACATGTTTCGGATCCTGTGCTTCAAGGAATTTTTCTCTTGGAACTTTGTCGTTCCCACCAAAGCCTGACAGCAATCGACGTTGTGCCCGCACACTCTCGTAGAGCAGTTCAAGAGGGTCTTGATCATCCAAATCCAAGGAATCCATGTGCGGTTCACGCCAACAGTAGGTGCATGCGAGATTGCACTGGTCGACAACGGGCGACATTTGCATACAAGTGTGGCTTTTGACTCCGTAGAACGTTCCTTTGTAGCATGCACGGTCTCGCAGTAGAGACTCTTTTGTCCAGTGGCAGGTCTTGACTCCACCGTGTTCACCGACAATGTGATAGCGTTGTTTCTGCAATTTGGCTTTGAGTGCAAGGTCCATACCCATCTCGAATCCTCCTGTAGCCGGATTCCACGGTCGAAGAACGGTCGGGAGCGGCTCGGATGACGAGCCCTCCCGATTTTTGTTCTTGAAGAGAACGGTTGTTTGTAGTGTTATTGAAAATACTTAATGTAAAAAATAAACCTATGTGTTGGCAAGTTTACCACGCCTTTGAATAGGTAGAGCACCAAATTTACAGTGAGGATAAAAATGGATAAAGAACTTCAAACATACACGGATAGGATTATCGATCAACAACAATATCGTTCAGGCATCTTTTCGAGTATTGTGCCGTCAATTCTGAAAGCTGTAGCTGCGTTCAGATTTGCAGCGAATGTACGCGGTGGATATCATGGCAGGAGGGGAGATTGAATGGACAGATATCTTGACTCATTCGTTTCTCAAACACTGGAATCCCAGGTCTATCGCAACGGCATATCAATGACGCCAACGCTTGTTCGTAGGTTCATCTCACTGTTTCGACGTTCTTGAATCAAAGTGTTGCAGGGCCTCCTGCAGGCATTTCATCGAGCATGGTTGGCATCTCTCCGCGTAGACTTGGGCCGATATTGAAGGTTCCAAATATGCCCTTATCAGCAAGGTTGTGGGAAAGGGAAAACCACGTGCGTCCGTAAGCATCAACACGTATGTCGAGGAAATCCCCAAGGCCACCACAGCGATTGTAGCCGCAATCTGGTTCTGTATCAATAGGGTCGTCAATACCGTTCAATTGCACAGTCGTTAACAATGGGGTCTCATTGAAGGCGTCCGTTGCGTACGTCAGATATGCATTCCATATCTCGTCTTCTCCTGCGGCCTCACCGACGTAACCGAAGGCGACAGTCCCCTCATCACCAGCAACAACAACTGGGAATCCGGTCCCTGACAGGTTAATTGGAGGAGCGATCATTGTAGCATTTGACCATGTTTCACCTTGATCTCGTGAATACGACCAGTAGGGCTTGTTGTCAAGACCGATCCACATGGCGTGAACGTTACCAACTGAATCGACTTCAACTTGAGCTTCCTCTGCGTTCCATGTGTCTGCAGTCCCAGTGATCTCAGTTGGAAGAGGGTGTTCCGTCCACGATATTCCAGCGTTGGTGGTTCTGAAAACGGAGTAACCTTCTCCAGTACAACCTTTGTTTCCGCGATAGAAATTCCCGTCTATGCTGCCAACCAAGTGAGCCGACAGGCCACCGGACGAACATGTGACGGGAGCTCCTGATGTTTCGGGTCCCCATGTTGCTCCACCATCCTGACTGGCTGAGCAAAGAGGATGAGGCGCATTGCCGTTGATGCAGAACATCCATGTTGTTGGATAGGCAATTGCAGGCATGTTGCTGCTGGCTATGGTTTGGTGATCTTGAACTGAGTAGATTTGAGTTGCGACGCTTGGTCCGTTCCACGAAGCGCCGTCGTCGTCCGACCATTCAACGGTCATTCCAAGCAATGCATGCATGTCGAATTTCATAATTCGGCTTGTCCAAGGGTCCACATAGATGTAAGGGTCGTTGGAATTCGCTATCGGTAGGAGTGGGTCGTAGGTGTTCACGCAGGTGTAATCCAACGATTCTGTCATCCCGATAAGATCGCACGCTATAACCGCTGTTGAACCGGCTGGTCCATTGCCATAAGAACTCATGAAAAGTGTGTCACTCTCGGTAATACCCATGGTTGGTTCGAACGTTGATATGCCTATGCTGTAGTAGGTTCCTAAGGCAAGGACGGGTGCATTTCGACCGGTTAGTTCCACCGAATCGTTGCCCCAAGCATCAACAGCGTCAGGAAAGTGATACCAGGTTAATTCTGGTTTCTCAAAATCCCAAACCGTTGGGGTTGGAACTTCGGCTTCCACTTCCGACTCACCAAAGCATCCAGATAATGAAAAAGAAACCATGAGGAAGGTAAGAAGTATCGTCCGTTTCTGTACCATGTTCTTGGCATGGTTTTGAGAAATTAAGGGTTGCTGCTCATTTCCAATGCTTTTTTCTTTCAATACTCGTCAAAGAACACAGTTTTGCCTGTTTGATTCAAAGGCAACGCATTTGAATCATTGGTTGCTGGTCGGTACATGGGTAACTGGGGCCCACACGTACTTGGCCTATTGACGCCCCTTTCTGCTGCGGTCACGTTATTGATTGGTGGCTGGTGGATGGCAACCCCAATCGTGTTGCTCCTTGTATTGTATCCGTTTCTTGATGCGGTTGGAGGTTCTTCGACCGTTCACGATGTAGAAGAAGAAGGAAGAGGACACAACGTCATCGTTCATCTTCACGGAATTTTAGTTCCTTTGGTGGTGGTTTGTCTGCTGTATCGTGTGTCGATTGGGGTGGGATCCGTTTCCATCATCGTGCCGACATTATCGGCAGGACTTGCAACAGGAGCGTCAGGCGTCGTCGCAGCGCACGAACTTTGTCATCGACGCATTCGTTCCAACAGTTGGTGGCTCGGAAGATTGGATTTACTTTGCGTCTTGTATCTCCATTTTACAGTCGAACACAATCATACCCATCACAAGCACTGGGCTCGAAAAGTCGATCCGACCAGTTCACCGTGGGGTCGAAGCGTGTACGGGCACTTGGTAAGAACCGTCCCAAAGCAACTACGAAATGCGTACAGAATCCGCAAGACGGATACCACTGTATCGGTTCTTGTTGAGATCACGTTACTTGCATGTCTTGCTGCATGGGGCTTGTCGTACTTTGCCGTATTTGTTGGACAAGCCCTTGTAGCAATTTATCTCCTTGAGTTCGTCAATTACATCCAACATCACGGTCTTGAACGTGGCGCAAATGAACGACCCAACGCAAGTCATGCTTGGGAAAGTAGGACTCGATGGTCTCGATACACTCTCATGAACTTGCCGCTTCATGCTGCGCATCACCTTCGCGCCACGACGCCGTATGAACGACTGCGCCCGTACGATGAATCACCGCAGCTGCCTGGCGGTTACTACCAAATGTTCTGGATCGCTTTGATTCCACCACTGTTCAACCGTTTGATGCAAAAGTCAGCAAACTACTCAGGGGGTGTCGGTGGAGCATAACCTCCATCAACGGCTTCTTGAACAATTGACAAATCGGATTCAACCATCATCTGAATAAGTTGTTCAAATGTTGTCTTTGTTTCCCATCCCAATTTTTCTTTGGCGAAAGCCGGGTCGCCAATGAGCAAATCAACTTCTGCAGGACGGAAGAATCGGGGGTTGGTTCGAACACGAACAACTCCGTTCTGGTCGGTAGCGATTGTATCTACGCCAGTTCCTGACCACGCTAGGTCGAGGCCGATGTGAAAGAAGGCTAGACTGATCATATCACGAATGCTGTGGGTTCGGCCGGTTGCGATGACATAATCATCCGGTTCATCCTGCTGAAGCATCTTCCACTGCATCTCAACATAATCACCAGCAAATCCCCAATCGCGCTTTGCATCGACATTACCGATGTGCAAACACTCATCAAAACCGTGTTTGATGCGCGCGGCCATCATCGAAACTTTTCGGGTAACAAATTCCAAACCCCTTCGTGGGCTTTCATGATTGAAGAGGATGCCCGTGCACGCAAACATGTTGTACGATTCTCGGTAGTTGCGTGTTATCTCAAAAGCCATGACTTTTGCACACCCGTACGGTGATCGTGGGTGGAACGGGGTGGTCTCCGATTGTGGAACTTCCCGAACCTTACCGTATTGTTCACTGGAACCTGCTTGGTAGAATCTGCATTCTGGTGCATGCTTTCGGACAGCCTCAAGGCAGCGAAGCGCACCAAGACCTGTAATGTCTGCAGTCATCATTGGTGAGCGCCACGACTCAGGAACAAAGGACATCGCTCCGAGATTGTAAAATTCATCGGGCTTGACTTGGTGAACTGCATTATCGATTGAGTTTTGATCGGCCAAGTCACCGTTGATGAGATGGAAGTTCTCGTTGCTCATGAGATGGTTGATGAGATTTCGACCCAAGCTTGGTTGGGATACGCGACGCACCAATCCGTAAACCGTGTAACCCTTTTTGAGAAGCAATTCAGCAAGGTAGGAACCGTCTTGTCCGGTTATCCCAGTGATGAGTGCAATCCTTCCGGTCATGCCGAATCCTGTCGCTTCCCTTTTTTCAAAGCGTCGCACCAAATGTTGAGTCATTCGATACAAACCATTGTAAAGAAATAACGTTGGGTTCCTTCCACATGAAAACTCATTGGGAGGGATTGGAATACTGGAAGTGAACGGCCTGACCAAGAGTTTTGGCTCACTGCACGTCCTGAAAGGCGTCAATATGCAAGTCGAAAAAGGCGAGATGGTCGCGTTGATGGGGCCGTCCGGATCTGGAAAATCAACCCTACTCAACATCATTGGCGGCCTGCTCGCAGGTGACGGTGGTAGCATCACGCTTGATGATCGCACGTACGGGAAAAAAGGGCCATCGAGTGTTGTTGATGTCCGAAGGTCAAAGGTGGGTTGGATTTTCCAAGACTTTCATTTGCTTGACAATCTTTCTGCCCTCGACAACGTTGCAATCGCTCTTGAGTTGTCCGGTATTCCTTCCAATGAAGCGGTTGAAGCCGCGAAAGCGGCACTCACGAAAGTTGGACTCGGTGACCGATTGAACTTCATTCCCGATCAACTTTCTGGTGGGCAGCAACAGCGTGTCGCAATCGCCAGAGCAATCGCAGGAAACCGACCTGTACTGCTTGCCGACGAACCCACGGGAAATCTGGATATTGCCAGTGGAAAAGACGTCATGAAATTGTTCAAAGAATTGTGTCACGATGAAACGAACCCTATTTCGATTCTGATGGTAACGCACGATCCGGATTTGGCGTCGACTGCCGATCGAATGCTTCTTCTGAACGACGGAAAGACCGAGGCATCGGACATCCGTTCCGCTTGGGGACTTGATGAGGATGGTGAGGAGGAATGAGTGTTGATGATAGCAAACTCCAAGATTCCGATTTCGGGCAGAATCGTCCACGACTTCGCCGTTATCAGCATGCATTGACGGAGCTACCAAGCCGTTTGCGTCTTGCAGGCCTAAGCGCCTGGCGAGGCAAAGAGCGTGGAATGGCCGTCATCGCTGGTGTTTTTCTAGCATCGCTCGTCATCACAACCGTCCTTGCTTACGGCGTTGGGCTGTCGCAATTGTTTTTCGATGAGTCCCTTGATTCTGAACCGTTTGACGCTAAAATTGAGTACGCTCGCACTCCCGTTGAAAACGCTACGGGATGGTCCAACAATACCACGGTTATGACCGAGGTCTGCGATGAGTTGATGGATGAATTCACAGAATTCAACGATTGTACGTTGGTTCTCGGACGTCAAGGAATCCACAGTGGTGGTTTCTTCAACATCGATTTCGTCGTTGCCCAACCGCTTGAGATGCGTGCCATTTCAGACGATGAGAATCCACTGTGGGATGACGTTGACTTTGACTATCCTGAGGCTCTTGAGGCAGGACCGCCAATCTCCGACAAGCGTGCAGTTCGATTCTTGGGTCCTGAGGCGTTTGATGGAGAGCTGGCGAAACGTCTTGGAGAAAACATCATTTCAGGATTGGGCGAATGGCCAACTCCAGAAAACATGAGCAACAGCGCAAACGGAACGAACGGAGTCATTCTTCCGTCCACGATTGCAAGCGAAGCCCAGGCGAAGGTAGGGGATGTTCTCGATGAGCTTACGTTTGCTTATGTTGTCGATGAATCGACACTGTTTGAAGGAGCCGTTGATGAGGATAACTGTGACGGAGAAATTACGCCCGAAAACAATGAGATGATCTATTGTCGAATGTGGATGACGGTTGAAAATTTGACCGTTATGGGCATATACGAGCCATGGGATTTTGGTAATCCGACGCTACCGTTTAACCCTATTTTCACGACTTGGGAGGCACTCGAGGAAGAACAACGACGTACACTGATGGACAACGATCACATGTATCTCGGCGTCACCATCGACCGAGCACAATTACCAACAACCTCTACAGCAGACGCTGCGGATTGGCTTGAAGATCTTGGATCACGAGTTCAAGACGGGAATTATACCGATGAAGGGGTGGAACTGTATTACACCGATATTGTCTCTGGAACGATTCTGTTTCTCGACATCTTCCTTGGTCTCATTCAGATTTTTGATTACATCATCATGATTCCAATTGTTATTCTCTCCATTTCCGTCCTGATTTACGGACTGGTGCTCTCGCTGGAGCAGCGCAGGCGTGAGGTAAGCATTCATCGCGTGATCGGAGCAGACGGACAAAGCTTGCAAGGGATGGTATTGTTGGAACTGTTTGTGATGTCATCGGTTGCATGGTTGATTGGTTACATTCTTGCTTTGATGGCTGTACCCATCGTTCTCTCTGCGGTTGGCTTCATGGAATTCCGAACTGGAGACTTCGATGTGAACCCAACTCTCGGTTTCGGATCGACATTGTTTACAGCAGTGACGACGCTTGGTCTTGCGATGATTTTTGGGAGAAGTCGGGCGCGAGATTTCCTCGAATTGGAAATCGAAGAAGGTGTTCGAAAGACAACAACCAAGGCAGAGCCAAAACGCTGGCTGCATTGGACTGCATTCCTCTTTGGTATGCTTGCTGTTATCGATACATGGCTTGAGATGAACGGAAGTGAGGACGGCATTGTGTCCAATTTCTTCATCGAAGGCCTCATTGGAATCATCGGACCGTTTGCCTTGTGGATCGGTGGTGCACTGCTGCTTGGCCGAATTGGAGCAAAGGGACCGCAAATTATGCAACTTCTGTTTGGCCGCTCACCGTTGCTTAAGGATGTTAAACGGGGCCTGAAGGGATCGGGTTCAGCCGAATCCGTCAATCGATTGGCCGTAATTATGCTGCTTACCCTGTCCATTGTCACGCTTGCTGCTGTTCAAGGATACACGGGGACTCTGGTCGATGAAAAAACAGCTGATGCGACGGTTGGCTCAGATCTACAACTTACAACCGAGGAACCAATGAATTCCACTACGCTTCTGTCGCTTGTGAATGAATTCACACAAAACGACGTGAATCCAGTTGCAACTACGGTCCCCGAACTCGCTCTTTATGATGCAAATGGAGGCGATTCTCTCCAGACGTTCGTTTTGTTTGATGGCAATGAGGACGTTCTCAGATGGAGTGAGCAATCCATACCGGGTGACAACATTGATGACGTAATGCGAGGTTATCGCAGCAATGGATTCACTGCAGGACCGGACGCCGCTTATTCACTCGACCTCCCTGGATCGGATCGCGGTGGAAAAGAAAACACACTGGACGATGTTCTTCTCAAGCCAACCGATAAGAAATCAGAAAACATCACGTTCGTTTGGGACGAGATTGAATTCGCCTTCGAAAGCGGTGGTACCGATGAAGACAACCCGTTTGCTGTTTTCCAATCCTACTCGTTGCTGATGGAAGGAGATTGGTCTGGTCTCGATCTTTCCGGCCAAGATTTGAATGAGCGCAATCTAGGACGTGTTGACCTTTCAAACACAGATCTTTCAAACGCAGATCTATCCAACATGAACTTGAGTGAATCAATTATCTTTGGCGTGAATTTAACCAATGCCGACCTCAGAGGAGCCAATCTTCAGAATGCCATCATCGTCCAATTTTCGGATGGTTTGGTCGACGGGGCGGATTTCACCGATGCTAATTTAGCTGGTGCATTTGGTCTGTTTGATCTCTCTTCGGCATCTCTCTCGAACACGACGTGTCCTGATGGGACGAACAGCGATGAAACTGGATGTTTGTCAGGGCCGAGTGTGACGCCCCCACCGCTTGCCGCCGACTTGTTCTTCTCTGACACACGAGTTCGCCTTATCGTCACGCCACATGAGATTTCGTTGTACTACATGGGAGGACACGATTACATTCCTGGTGTTGGGGCTGCAACCATCGAATCCGCCTTGATTATCGGGGAGAACTCTTGGAAAGAACTTACCAATCTTACCGATGAAGCCCTTTCCAATCATTCCTCAAGGACTTGGATTGTCCGGGTTGACGGCGTCTCGGGAACACAATTGGAATCGCTCGCTTCTCAACTGGAAGCCGATGCTCGGGTTTCAGAAGCGCTTGATTGGTCAAGTGCACACAAAGAGGTCGAGCGCAATGGTGGCCTTATTTTCGGTACACCTGGGTTGCTATCTTTGCAATTCGTCGTGGCTAGTGTTGCCGCAATCGCATCGAGTTTCGTATTCTTGTCTTTGGTATTGAGCCAGCGTCAGAAGGAATTGGCAGTCTTGCAGGCCATTGGTGCTTCACCCAACCAAATCATCCGCTTGGTCTTGTTTGAGATTCTTTCCATTGTCGTTGTTTCGATGGCTTTGGGCATTTTCCTTGGTGTTGGTCTTGCACTGTCTTTCAACGGTTTCTTTGACATCTTTGGATTCATATTCCAAATCTTTGGAGGCTCATCGACGACGATACAACGGACTCTGGTTTACCCTTGGTCTCAAATCATATTCGTATCGTTGGCGGTGTTTGCTGCTGTCGTTGTCGCGTTGTTGGTTACAACACGTAAAGCGCTAACTGCGGATTTGGCGAGTGTATTGAAGGGGGAATAATCTTGAGTGAAACAATTCTTGAATCCGATGGATTGTACCATGTGTATGAATCGAAGGCTGAGGATGGCAACGTTGTTGCACTGCGCGGCCTTCATATCAATATGAAAGCAGGTGAAGCAATCGCAGTCGTCGGTCCGTCTGGATCGGGCAAGTCCACCTTGATGAAGTGTCTTGGAGGGTTGATGAAACCAAGTGCTGGTTCGGTTAGTCTTGCAGGAAAGAACATGACGAGACTGAAAGGGAAAGAATTGGTTGAACTCCGTCAAAAGACGGTCTCGTTCATTTTCCAAGAGGGGAACCTTCTTCCAAATTTGAATGCAAGAGACAACGTTGCTCAACCGCTGCGCCATCAAGGCGTGTCCTCAAAGAAGGCTCTTTCTCTGGCCGATGCAATGCTGGATCGATTGGGTATGGTTCATCGAGCACGAGCCTTGCCTTCCATGCTAAGCGGCGGTGAACAACAACGCGTTGCGATTGCTCGTGCACTGATAACACGCCCGCGATTGATTCTTGCCGATGAGCCTACCGGTGCCCTCGACCCTGTAACGAGCAGAGAAGTGCTGGCCTTGTTCAAGGATTTGCACGAGAACGATGGCGTATCGTTTCTTCTTGTTACACACTCAAAAGAAGTGGCCTCTTTCGCCAATCGTTCGCTTGAACTACGTGATGGACGGTTCGTCGCAGAACACGGCGAGTCCATTGATGTTGAAGATTTGAGTAAAGATCGGGAACTTATCATCGACGAAACGGGAACGGTCACACTTCCTCCAGATTTGCTGGTTCGGCTTGGCGGAGCGGGTCGGTACACGGTCGGCAATGTTGCAAGCGGATACCTCTCTCTACAAGGTGAGTCGGTGGAGGCGATGGGTAAAATGGAACTAGCTCAGTTTTGCCCCGCTTGCAAGCATGAATATCTTGATAGCGACGAGCAAATGTGTCCATCATGCGGCTCCAGCCGGCCGATGGTGGAAATTGAAACATGAAGCGATTGGTCTCATTCGTTAGTTATCTCGAAGGTATCTCTGCTCTCCTTCTCTTTGCCGTTGCCATGCCCGTCAAATACATTGGTGGTGAACCTGCTCTTGTATCCGTTGTTGGTGCCATTCACGGAGCCTTGTTTGTTGCGTTCGTATCTTTGCTTTTTTATGGGGTTGGCCGACACTGGAACATGACTGCGCTATTGCACGGTTTTGTAGCAGCTATCGTGCCTGCAGGGCCCTTCTTATTCGATGGCATGCTCGTGAGTGGTGAATACGATCTTTCCGAACCCTGACTGGTTGAAGTGCATTCCGTCCTTCAAATCCACACATCGTTCGATGCCGTTAAATCGCTTTTCTCCTCACCTGTATTGACAACATTTCGTGGCTCAATCAACATAATCTTGCATTCCTTTGTAGCGAAGGGGCGATGTTGGACTCCATGAGGTACTACGTACAATTCGCCGGCATTCAGTTCCATCGTCTCATTTTCGAACTCAATGAACAACGTACCTTCGATTACAAGGAAAAATTCGTCCGTGTCAGAATGGTTGTGCCAAACAAAATCACCTTCGACTTTGACAATCTTGATTTGATAGTCGTTGAGTTCTGTAATGATTTTTGGCGTCCAATGTTCGTCAAACAATGCAAATTTTTCGTCCAGATTTATTTTCTTCATATCCTCACCTCAAGTTACCGATCATTCGATGAAAATGGTGAACACCTTGTTCGTGTTTTGGGGAATAACGACCACGATTGTAGAATCTAGAACGAAGACCTGTCATACAATTTTCGACAACGAATTGGTCTTGAAGTTCGACTTTGTCAAGCTCGGAACCTGCTCCTTGATTCAATAATTCTGGATGTTTAACATAGCTTCGGAAGAGAACAGATGTTGAATGCGGTCCATTCGGAACAACGATGTTGACCGAAACTCCCCAAGGATAAACATTGAACATCAAATTGGGAAAGATCCACCAATAATACGCTGCTATTCTTTTCCCTGAATCGGTGGATGAACTTGGAATGTCAAAGCATACGCCACCTTTTTTTGCGGTTCCAATCTGCAAAACACCGTACTCAAAACACTCTGTAGAGTATCCACTGTTGTCGAGAGCGTTGTTCAATTCAGGATGAACAAAGGGGATATGAAACCCCTCCAGATAATTGTCAACATACAACATCCAATTGGCATTGATCTCCCAGTCACGGTCCCTGTTTGGATCGTAGGACAGGTCTGAAAGGAACCAACCAACGCGGTCTTGTATGTTTTTCAGAACGTTTTCCAACGGATTTCTAGGATCGATTGACGTGAATTCAAAGCCATTCCATCTTTCAAACTCAAAAGCATGCAAATC
>CALBFP010000074.1 GCA_937894115.1 uncultured euryarchaeote | reverse complement strand
GCATCGGTCGAGGTTAGTGATACCTCCAACGAATCGATTGTTGTTGGATTTGTTGGAGAAAGTGTGACGGAAGTGACTGCAGGTGGAGTATTCGAGGCTTGACCCCCGATTGATAGCTGAACTGAACGCACCCATGATGACAGGTTTTGACCGTCATTAGCTCGAACCTCGACCTCCCACATGTCACCGTTTCGAGTTGCATAGGATGGCAACACTGTGAGATTGTTCAGTCCGTCTTGCAGGTTTCCGCTCAGGTACCACCGATATTCAAAAGTCAGCGAATCACCGTCTTGATCGTTTTGCCCAATGACTGCTGCTGCAACATCATCATCAGAAGTGGGATTTGCAGGCGTCAAGGATACAGAACCAATGATTGGAGGTGAATTGAGCACAGTAATTGTGTTCGAATGCTCTGTTCCACCAAATTCTTGACCGTCACTCGGAGTGATCGAGACCTGCCACTCGTCACCACGAGCAGTATGTGAATTTGAGAGTGTCAACAATCCATCATGTTGTGTTTGATGTATGCCGTTTTTACTCCAATGAATGGTTGTTCCGGATTCGGTATCACCAGCATCGGGGTCGTTGAATGTGTAGGAAAGCATCAGATTGTCGGAGGAAGTTGCATGGACAGGTGTGAGTTGCACGTCTGTAGCAACTGGAGGAGAATTGGTAACAACAACAGTCTCCGTAATTGTCAAACTGGTCGCCGTCCAAGCATCACCGCTGGTGCTTGCTCCGTTTGCAATCATTGCAGCGATACCAACCGATACGGAACCACTCCCCGCTGAAGGCGCCGTCCAATCAAAGGCCCATGTGCGGCTTGCTTTGTTTGAATGAGTAATCGAATTTCCGCTCACTTTTATTCCCGAATTACCACCAGTAGCGAGAGTCCCTTTGTTTACTTCGACGTTGAATCCCCCCTTGTTACCTGAAACACTTCCTGAAGCGGATATTTGGATGGAATAAACTTGGCCGGGTGTATAGGAGGTTGGAAAGTTTTCTGAAATCGTCACAGAAGTGACACTGGAATGGCAACCACAACCTCCTGATGAGTTGTGTTTACCGCTTGAGTATGCCTCAATTGCAGGCGAAAGCATAACCAAAGCGACAACCGCTGAGAGAAGAAGCGCTTTGACCTGCATAACGCAACAAAGGAGTTGCATTTGTTAAGAATGTTCGTTCTGACGAAGAAAAGTTTTCTCAGTAATCAAAGAGAGTTGATTGATTCGTCGGGGGTTTCCTCTCATTGACATCGCTACTTTCGGAAATGCGCTGTAAAAGCGTGCCTTCGTTCCAAACAGTAACGTTGAGTTTCTCTGCTTTGGCAAGTTTCGAACCTGCATTTGCTCCAGCTACAAGTACCGACAGATTGCCTGAGACGCTCCCCACTACTTTTCCTCCTGCTGATTTAATCCGAGCCTGAATGTTTTTACGCGATTCGGAAAGTGTGCCTGTCACGCAGAAGGTCATCCCCTCAAACGGGCCGCCTGCGGCAACGCGAACATCCTTGTCAAGAACAAGATGGGTAAGCAAGTCGAGAATTGCGTCTTTCCGATGGAGCATTCCGTCTCGCAATTGCAATGCAACAATGTCACCTACACCATCAATGGAGGTTATTTCGCGCATTTCTGCATCATCGATGAGCGTCTTACCTATCCATTCGAACAACCGTTCTGGAGTTTGGAAATGGTACGACATAGATGTTGCGAGTTCGGGGCCAATGCCAGGTATGCCAAGTGCACTCAAGAATCTCGAGAAGGTCATCGAACGACTTTTATTGATTTCATTGAGAACGTTGTCTGCTGACTTTTGGCCCATCCGATCCAGCGAAAGCAGCATGTACTCATCAAGTCGGTACAAGTCTGCAATACTCGATAAGAGGCCTTCCTCAATGAGTTGCTCAACAAGCTTCTCTCCAATACCATCCATCTCAAGTGCTCTACAATAATAGAGAACGCTTCGACCAAGCCGAGCCCTACAATGAACATCTGGACATCGAAGGAATGCTCCCTCGACCTCGACCGGCCCGTCACATGCAGGGCATGCATCTGGAGGTAGGATTGACCGGCGTTGTGGTAATGCGCCCCTGAATGGTTCTCCATCAGCATGCACGCGACCATCGACATCTTGCTGTGTTGCTGGTCCAAGTGTCGCTTCGATCTTTGGGATGACGTCACCCCGTCGGACGATGCGGACCTTATCTCCGACTTGGATGCCCAATCGTTCAACTTCGCCAAGATTGTGCAGGGTGGTATTCTCCACAGTCACGCCTCCAACACGTTGGGGGGCGATACGCGCAACCGGGGTTATCGTGCCTGTTCGACCTGTTTGCCAAACAACATC
>CALBFP010000073.1 GCA_937894115.1 uncultured euryarchaeote | reverse complement strand
CGAGGCGTTGTGCGATTTTGCGAGCCTTGGACAAGGTTCTCTCGTTACCCATGTTTGGTGCGTCTCATCAATCGATTATGAATCCATCGAATCCAAATCAACATCATTTGGACCGATTCCGATGCTCAAATCACCGTTGTTCCAGACGCCACGATACATAAGCATCGTTTGGAATGGAGTCGCAACGTTTCCATCTGCGGTGACAGCGATAACGCCACCTCTTCCGCCTATCGGTTCAACAGCGTTTAGAACGTCTTGACATGCATCGTGGAGGCTGATGCCTGTATCGTACCTCATCGCAAGTCGGTGCGCTGCACAGGTTCGTATGAAAGCCTCGCCCACGCCTGTACAAGAAACAGCGATGTTAGAATCCGCCCACGTCCCAGCGCCAATAATGGGAGTGTCACCAATTCTTCCTTTTGGTTTACCAGTCATACCTCCCGTTGAGGTCGCAGCGGCTACGTTTCCGTTTCGATCGAGTGCGACCGCTCCGACTGTTCCCATTCCCTCAAGATCGTGATCGAGTACGGAATCGTCCTCATCGGTTGCACCTGGTCGGGCGCTTTTCTCCTTCCAAAGGTTCCATTGTTTTTGACGAAGTTCGGTAATCAGCCATGACGGTTCGACCGCCTCAACACCGTTCTGGATGGCAAAGTTGTCAGCGGCTTCACTGTTAAGCATCACCGGCCACCCTTGTTTGAGAATTGCATTTGCAGCACGAATTGGATGTCGAATGCGACGCACATTGACAACCGAACCTGCCGCACCATCTTTTCCGTTCATAATCGAAGCGTCCATCGTAACGGTTCCGTCTTCATCAAGCACCGAACCGATTCCTGCGTTGAACAACGGCTCATCTTCCATCAATTCAACCGCTTGAGTTACGGCTTCTAGTGCACTTAATGTTCCGGATTCGAGAGATGAGCCAATCGACTCAAGAACTCGTTTCATGCATTGGACTCGTTCAGGATCGAGGGCAGTCAAACCCCTCCATTCACCGTCGCCGCCAGCCCCACCATGAATGGCGAGAATCGTCATTTTGTTCACTCAACAACCGAGCATCGGATGATTTGTTGTGGTTGTGCTGGGCGATCGCCAGGGAGTTTTCTGCAGCCTTCAATCGATTTTACAACATCCATACCTTCTGAAACCTGTCCAAAGACGGCGTGATTGCCATTCAACCATGGGGTTGCAACGGTTGTCAAGAAAAACTGGGACCCTCCTGTGTTTTTTCCAGCATTGGCCATTGAAAGGACACCGGGTTTGTCGTGTTTTAGTCCAAGTGCAGAGGATTCACAAGGAATCTTCCAACCGGGTCCACCGGTACCTGCGCGTCGTGACATTGGGTCCTTGGAATGTGGGCATCCTCCTTGAATCATGAAGTCCTCAATCACACGGTGGAAGTGCAACCCGTCGTAAAACCCGTCACTAACAAGTTTGACGAAATTCGCTACCGTATCCGGTGCGCTCCCGTGAAAAAGTTCGATGGTAATGTTCCCTGCTGATGTCTCCATGAGTACGTGCATGAGTGAACCATACGGATTCACTTCAAGAGCGTTTGCTTGCCGTATTCTTTAATTTCAATGGATATATTTTCATGGATTGAATGTATCAAAATTAAAACCACACCTTCATGAACAAATACGAAATGTTTGACTCATGAGCAACCCACTTGATATTGAAATTGAAACCATTGAAGGAGACAAAACGACGCTGCGGCAACTTGGCGGTTCAACCTATCTCGTGGTCAATGTCGCAAGTGCTTGTGGATACACGAAGCAATACAAAGCAATGCAGGAACTGTACACGCAGAAACAGCAAGAAGGGCTGATTGTCGTTGGTTTTCCCTGCAACCAATTCGGTGGACAAGAGCCAGGAACCCATGAAGAAATTCTCTCGTTCTGCGAAAGCAAGTACGGCGTAACTTTCCCAATGATGGCAAAAATCGAAGTCAATGGAGTAAATCGGCATCCACTGTACGCTGAACTTTGCAAAACACCCGATCATGAGGGAAGAGAATCCATCAAATGGAATTTCAACAAATTTATTGTGCGGGAAGACGGTTCTGTTGAACGATTTTCCCATCGCACACTTCCGTCCGAGCTTCCTCTTTAGTCTCAGATACGTGTTGCATGGACAACAACTCGCCCAAGGCTTCCGTGTACGGACACGTACCATGCGTCGCGATAGGTCCAGCCTGTTTCTGTCAACATCTTCTCGAGCTCGTTCCAAGATTGATGTTTGAGTTCAGGACGCAGGTCCGAAGGTAATGCAGTGTCTAAACAATCCTTACGCGGTTCGGATGGAAGGATCAAAACAAGTCCACTGCACGGTAGATTTGTTGTACTTTTGAGAACTGAATTGAGGAGTTTATCATGCCCCATTGAACCTTGTGAATTGCGTCCATAAGGGGGGTCGAGGACAATTCCAGAACATTTTGAAACGGCATCGTCGTTGAGCGTAGCAGTTATTTCTGTTGCATCTCCCACAACAAATGGATTCTCGTTGGAACCAGCCCATTCAAGATTTCTCTGAGCGCCTTGAATCATTTCGTGATCAAGGTCCATTCCAATGGCATACCGTTGGCTTAACACCGCTTCGATTGTGAAACCACCGGTTCCGGTCATAGGATCCAGACAACCTCCTCTTGAACGTGGCCCGCATGCGAGATTTACAGCAAGTCGAGCAAGTCGAGGCTCCAGGCTTACCGGTTTGAAGAACGGCCGTTGACTTGCTCTTCTCTCGGTGCTTGAATCGGCTTTTGGTCCGTGATTCATCAACCAACCGTAGGTCACAGTTTGTGAACGACCATCGAAGAGAAGCCCGAAGGTGCGTTGAGGGGTTTCCAGATCGATGAGTGCCCCTGTTTTGCTCAGGAGTCCACCGACCTTTCCTGCCAATGCTGTGCGTGAACAACCCGCAATCCCTTGCCCATGTTTCCAACTGTGAACAGCACACCTAGTTCCATTATGTGGGTGGCTGTTGAGGTGCTGCTTTATTTCCTCCAACAGCATAGATTCGTTGATCCACTCGGTGTTCACGCCGTCTTCGAAAATTGCTTCAATTCCTGCTGAAATCGAGAAATCTACTAGAGTGGAGGAAGTCGAAAGTTGAGCAAGTCGTGGAGAGCGAAGCATCTTGACCTTTCCTTCCGGGAAGAGAGCCTTCAATTCGGCTTGAGCGAGTGCAGGGTGCCATCCACGCAAAGAGACAATGAACTCGCCCATGAAGTTCCTTAGCGGTTCTTGTTCTTCACGGCACCGCATGCGAACTATCACATACTCTCGACATCAACGGATGGATATGGGCTGCAATCTACGGGACCTTGCAACAGCAGAAGACATCAATCTCGCTGATTTGAAGGGCATGCGCGTCGGCGTTGATGCATTTTTGACCGCGTTTCAATTCTTGACGACCATTCGCGACCGCTCACCAACAGGTGATGGAGGTCCGTTGAGAGATTCGAAAGGACGTGTTGTTGCTCATTTGATGGGAATTCTTACGCGAACTACAACCATGCTCTCTCTTGGAATTCAACCTGTTTTCATCTTTGATGGCCCCTCTCCTGAATTGAAAGCAGATGAGCTTGAAGCTCGCCGTGCGCGACGACTTGAAGCGGAAGCTATCCACAAGCAAGCGCTTGAAGACGGTGATTATCAGACTGCCCAGAAGATGGCCCAACGTATTGTTCACTACAGTCCTGAAATGGTTGCAGATACAAAACAGATGCTGGACTTGCTGGGTGTGCGCTGGGTTGACGCCGCTGCAGAAGGGGAAGGCCAAGCTGCCGTCATGGCGCTCAAGGGGCAACTCGATGTTGTTGCTACACAAGACTGGGATGCACTTCTTTACGGAAGTCCAATCCTTGTCCGGAACCTGATGAGCGATGGTAGCAAAAGGCACGGTCGAACGGTGCGCGCTCAGAAAATTGTTCTTTCTGAAATGCTGGCAGAGCACAATCTGTCTCGAGAACAACTGGTGGATTTGGCAATTATGATTGGAACGGATTTTCATCCCGGATTGAAAGGAATCGGTCCCAAAACGGGCATTAAACTCATCAAATCCTTGGGGACAATCGAAGCGATTTGTGCTGAGAAGGGTAAGGATGTTCCAGATCGTTTGCAAGAGATTCGAGAGATCTTCTTGGACCACCCATCGAACAGCGTCGAAGCAGAGGCGCTGCAGCCAGGTCAGGTTGATGTTAAGGGGTTGATTCAGTTCCTTCAAGAGGAACGAGAGTTCAGTCAGCGACGTATTGATGAGGCATTGACAAAATTACGAAAAGCCAACCTCATCCGCGCAGGCGGGCAGACTTCATTGTTTTCGTTTTAGACCGTTAAGCTGGATCGAGGCCAGGGAGTATTTCAAGGTCGGTTGTCTCAACGTCAACACCCATTTTCGATAGGCTCCTTGCCAAACCTTCCGCTTGATGGTTCGCAGTAAACCGTCGCAAGATTCGTTTTCGACCGGCCTCAGACCAGAGTTTTTGCTTGTCCTCTTCACCCGCTTCTTTGATGGCTTGGACCCACTGTTGGAGTCCATCTTCGTCGCTTGGCCAAGGCAATCTCCGACCGTTCAAACCATCGGTAATCGTATGCGTGAAACCGCAATCATCGACCACGAGGGCCGGTGTACCGACCATGATTGCTTCCATTGGTGTGAGCCCGAATCCTTCCGTTCGTGCTGTAGCAATCAATGCGTGTGCATTCCGCATGAGAGCAACAATCTCCGTTTCATCAATACGTGGCATGACAATCAATTCAGCACCGAATTTTTGTGCTTGACGTTTCATTTCTTTTGTTTCTCCACCGCCGATATGAACCAGTGAGAGTCCTGCTGCTGCTGCGACCTGTACCGCTTCTTTACTTCCTTTCATGAAACATGCTCGGCCGATGGTGAGCAGGTAGGGGCCACTGGGTTTGTGACCGAAAGACGCCCAAATTTCTCGTTCTTGTTTCGTTTCTTCTACAGGCCATCTAGCGGGATCGATGGCTGGCCAAAGAACACCAACTTCAGCAGGACGCTGTTGCCCGTCTCTAAATTTTGAATCGCCTGCAATCCATTCTGTATTCGTAGGCCATCCATACGATGATGCAAGCATTCGAGAACTGGTTGGGGTATTCGCTGCAACTGCTGATTTCGGACGCCGCCACAATCGTTTATGCCATCGTTGGTCCCATCGGCGAAGATATGCGAGTGCGATTTTTTTCACGACTGGCGAGGTTCGCAAGCTACCGTCCATGTTCCGCTGCAGAACATCGTCGTAGATGCCTTTGTCTCGTTCGTGGATGTAGACAAACAGCGGCCGCCCATCAGGAACAATGTCGAGGACTTCCAAGCCTCCGGTACCAAGCATGATGCAACACGCATCAGCGGCATCCAAAGCAGGTTGCAATTTTGTTCGTAATGCTCGCCATGCCTTGAGAGCGGAACGGCCCGAACGTGCCGTTATTTCTGCAATGGGGCCGCTCGGTTTTTGCCACGGAACGTCTGGAACGATCAGATCAATGTCGAGTTGCTGACAACGGTCGCGCAGCAGTTGAGGCGCATTGAGCGTTGCAACAGTTATGTCCCATCGTTGCGCATGTTCGGGTAATGCCACCATCAAATCGCGCTGGGCTCCACCGAGCAATCCCATGTTTCTGTGCAGGATAACAAGGCGGGGTTTGCTCATGTTTTCACCCTTTGATAGATGTTGAGTAAATCCTCGACGACGTTTGACCAGAGGTACGGTAAGGATGCCTTGCGGCCGTTTTCTGACCATGTCGAACACTGGGAATCATCGGCTGCAAGCAACGATTGAATGGCTTGAAGAAGATCGGATGGGTTTCCAGGCTGAACGGACAACCCTGCATTCGGTTCTGTTACCAATCGACCCAAATCGTTGACATTCGACATAACGGTTGGAGCCCCTGCATGCATTGCTTCAAGCAATACTGTAGGCAGCCCTTCGAATCGAGACGGAATCAAAACACCTTTCGCGTGCTCAAACAACCAACGCTTTTCCGAATCTTCGATGCGCCCCAATTTCGTGATGGACTCTGGATGGGTTGACGAAGCGATTCGATTGTCCAACCATTCGTTTAATTCACCGCTCCCAGCGATGGCGAGTTGTGCTTGCGGCTCGCCGTGTTGACAAAGTAAATCCCATGCGTCCATCAACACATCGAGCCCTTTTTGTTCGCTTAGCCGACCAACGAAAACCAAAATTGGTCGCTCCTCAATATCAGAGGGAAGGCTGGCGGGTCGCTGGGCATTCTCAGAGACGGGTTCAAATCCATTTGGCAGAATGTCGATTGGCTTACGGACGCCTCTGCCCTTCAAATGGTCTGCATAATACGGCGTTAGTGCAATACGAGCATCTGAGGAATGTAGGGTTCGTCGACCTTGAAGCGCCCAGCGTATTCGTTTCAGGATTTTTCCTGAGATGCTGGTTTTGAGGTAATCGTTGTGGAATGTCGTTACAATAGGAATCTTCTCTTTGCGTGCACGCTTGAGCGAACGTCGAATGAGAATTGGGAGTGTATCGTGGAGGTGAACGATGTCAAAGTCCATTTCTAAGTCTTTGATGGAGACCACTGGATCGATACCGCCGAGAACTCTTGTTGGTGGCAATCGGATGACCTTCACACCATCGCGAACAAACCGCTTTTCTTCATGCTCAGGGATGTCAGCACACCAAACCGTTGCTTTGTGTCCACGCGCAACCAATTGTCGAGCAATGTGTTCAACGTGCTGATTGCCCCCACCAATGTGTGGCCAATACCAGACATGAACAAGAAGAACGCTCAGAGGGTCATCGACATCTGAAGGTTCCATGATGCGAATGGCTCGTCTTTGCTACATTAGCCATTCCCTGTTCTGTCAATACATGGTGCAAAGAATGCATGTGAATCGGAGTTTTCAAGTCATATTGTGCATTGTTCTCAAACATGCGAGGCTTGACTGCGTTTCTGGTGGTCGGGCTGTTTTTGTTGCCAGGTTGCACCTACTTCGTAGGGGAAGATGTTCCAGAAGGGGATGCCATTCTCGACGTTGTCAAAGGATGTACGGATGAATCTGCAGAGAATTACAATCAAAGCGCCGAGGAGGATGATGGCTCATGCACGTACCCAGAACCGGATCCAATTTTCGGATGCACAGACCCTGATGCTACGAATTACGATGAGACTGCAACGGACGATGACGGTAGTTGTGAATACATGGAAACCGTTCCTTGCAATGGGATGGTACTTCTTTGCCATCGCCCATACGATCAGGTGACGTTCCCAGAAACACACAATGCATTTTCGACGCATGAGGACAATATTTTCTATCCTGCGAGCAACCATCGTACTGGATTCCAGGCACAATGGAACGCAGGGATGCGCGCCTTTATGCTCGA
>CALBFP010000072.1 GCA_937894115.1 uncultured euryarchaeote | reverse complement strand
TACCTCACCAGTGAAAGAAAGGCAACACAAATCTCTCAAAACCTAATCCTTCGGAATAAAGAATACATGTTTATTGTGAATTCAACATCGCCATTTGAGCGAAGCAATATTTTGCACCTTACTCGATTATCAGAAGGGAGAGAAATTCTTGGAAAAAAAAACCGCTCTCAGTGGAAACCAACCGATTTGAACCTCAGAGTTCTTAGGCGAATAGTAAAAAATCAAATTAAAGGCATAGAAAAGGCAACGGGTACGAAGATTGAGGTTCTAAGACGCATCCTACCAGAGAGTTTCAAAAACAAATCCGAGCAAAAAGATGCGGAAAATGAACCAATTCAAGCAAGGTTTGTCGAAAAACAACAAGATGTTATCAGAAAAATTGGTGCTGCCCTGCTTCGTTATCTCGATGGTTCAACATGTACTTGGTTGCAAGCAATACCAGTCATTAATGCGAACCTCTCAAATGAGCAACGGAAAATATATTTTGGCAAAAGCTTCACATTAAAAAAGGCAAAACATTATCTTAGCGATTATGTTTCAATTTTAGGCAAAGGAAATGAAGCGATTATGAGTCCAATCGTTGATTTGGAAGATTAAATCGCTAAATGTTACATACGATGCCTTGTGGCTCTATTTTTCACCGTCTGAAGATCTATCACTTGCATTTCGCCACTCTCTGGGTTCATCCAACCAAACTTGAGTTTCCTTCCGGAAAATGTTGTCAGATATTGCAGACCGATGATTGACACCGGTGTTAAACCACCAACGACAACAATTGGAATTGCATTCCCTGCCTTTTTCCAATGTTGATTCCAAGGCATGGCTTCCAACAGGTCTGTTACATGGCTCGCAAGAACATTTGAATTTTCTAAATCAAATTGGATTCCAACAAAAGGTGAAACTGCTCCCTCCATTTCGAGATTGTGGTTTGTTAAGCACAAATATTGTGGATTTTGGGGCATTGGAGAATCAAACCATAGTTTGATTTCACGAGCTGCCGCTTCTTCTGAATCTGCTCCATGAATGAGATTGTCAATCCCCTTGGTGTACTCAGTCATCGTTGTGTCTTCTGGTGTTAATGAGTTAATTAAACCACGAATCGTATCGGTATTTGTTGGGTCTGTCGGTTTAGTCGTTCCTATGATTTTCCTGATCTTGAGGGGATCTGCAGAGATTTCTACAGCCAGGACATATCGACCAACAAAGTAGTTTGTCAATTGGGCGAACCAACCTTGTTCCCTGTGTTCATCATAATGTTCCTTGATCAAACTCTCCGTGACCTTGACAAGACGAGTTCGGCTGATTGGAGCAGTGTTGAGAATCATTTTCTTGATTGTTGGCCAATGCGATAAGCCAACTGGTTTAATCAACACAAGTGTCGTATTTTGGACGCCATCGGTACTTGCATCATTCAGCCATGTATTTGTCATCAGCAATCATCCTCGCTTTTGTGTAATTTGCAAAACGGACCATGCGTTGCTCTTTTTGGGCATTGGCCATTGAGCAATGTGTTGTGACTTCGGCACATCTCATCCGCTGTTCTCCTTGTGTTCGACAGAATCAACGCTGGCAGATGTAACCTGTACAAATCATGCTTCCAATTGACGTAAATTGAACCACCGATGGCTCGTGTAAGTATTTTTTTCTTCCGAAGTCGAGAGATTTCTTCTTCGTCCCAGTTGGGTAAATTTGCTATCTGTGCTTCAAGATCTGCAATATTCTTCTTCGAACGTAATTGAATGTCTATTTTCACACCTTCCATCACTGAACAGCAAACACCAAATTGCAACCCATGGTAGATCTTGTTTGTGTAGGCTTCGAAATCAAAATTTTTGGATTCCAAAATACTGAGTACGTGTTTAAGATCGCTCTCATCTTCAACCGCTATTGCGACATCAATATCCGAATCAAACATAAGAAGTCCAAGCAGTTGGGAACCCGCAGAGTATATCTCCCTACCAAGTAACTCTCCAAGTTCCTCTTTTACTTGTTCTTCGAGCAAGAGTAACTTTTCTGATTGATGCTTCGTGTTTAGAAAAAGCGCATCTAATGCAACTGAAAATTTCTCAATCAGTTGTATCTGACTCATAATTTAACACCATTGGAGATACTAAACAAAGTTTCTGCAACGTTTTCAATTTGAGTGAGTCACAGTGAAGAATAAATCAAAGATAGTCTACGCAAGACTATGGCCACAACAGGACTCATAATGACCATTGGGAAATCTACAGAACATGTGAAAACCTCAATCCAGTACTATAACCCAGATTACATTACTTTACTGACAAGTGAAGAATATGCCAGTACAACACGAAGAAAACTAAGTCATTGGAAAAAGCAGTATGACTTAGATGGTGATGTCGCTGTCATCAAGAGACTCTTCACCGATGAATCTGCAGAAAACATCATGACAGAAAGTTTGAGAGCTATCGATGTACTTCGATCTGCTGAATTGGAGTACATCTTCATGGGGATTACTGGGGGGACGATGCACATGGCTGCTGCGGCTTCATCCGCAGCCACG
>CALBFP010000071.1 GCA_937894115.1 uncultured euryarchaeote | reverse complement strand
ACGTTTGACCACCATCCATGAGACACTCGGCGGTTAGGACAAGATTGAATTGTGCCGCTGGTGAAACTTCTGTGAAATTGAAGTTATCGGACAACCGTCCTTCGAGGTGATTATCGCAATCATTGGTTCCTGAATCGTCCACAACCGTGAAGTTGTGCGTAAACCATTCGCTAATATTCTGGGTGGAGTTTCGTAATCCATAGGTCCATGTGTAATCACCTGGATTAAATTGAGAGAGGTACGATTTCACGTTCAAATCATAATCATCTGGTCCTTGTGCGACGAAAAAGGTGCCTTCTGTCCATTCGCTTGCGATGTATCCATTTGGACCGCTTATGCTGAAATTCCATTCGTACATTCCTCCCACCAAGCATGGATGGTAAGCGTACAAATCGATTTCATCGACTCCGAAAACAAATTCTGTTTGATTGTTACCTGTGATAACATTACGATTTGAAAGTAAGGCAGTTGGGTTACAATCTGAATTTCCGAAATCAGTTGTTTGTGCGATCGTGAACGCATCGTTTCCAGATGCTAAATGGTAATGAGTTGCATTGCTTCCATTAGCATACCAAAGTTCGGCTGAAATGTAATAGGTGGCATTTTCCATTCCGTACCATGTACCATACATCACTTGGAAGTCACTCTGTGCTGTGAATGTATTTGCAGTGCTTGAGTTGATGATGTAACCTGTATCAGCGTTCAACAACCACCACGAAATGCCGTATGTTTCACCGATTTCAAGGTTTGAAGCATTGATTGTGAATTCTCCATCCCATCGGATAACATCGTTACCGTTCATGATAGGAAACTTTTCGACCTCAACATCGAGCATATCGAACAAGTACATTCCAAAGGACGAGCAGTCGTGATAGCCATCGTTGTCAGAATCGTAGATGTTTGTCATGCTGTCACTATCGGTCACTTCGTCCGAATCGTTGAGACCATCTCCATCATCATCAAGGTCTTCATGGTCCCTAATTCCGTCACCATCGAAGTCTCTTCGACTCGTATCCCACGTGTCAGGGACGCAGTCGTTGTCATCATCAGGATCGTTCGCATCACTAATGCCGTCACCATCGTTGTCGTTTTCCCCGTTGTTGCTCTGATTATCGAGCATATTTTCCTGTGTTCCATCAGGAATTGCAAGCATTCCAGATGAACTACGGGCGCCTACGTCGTACGTATAATCAGTCGAATCATTCAATTCATCAGGTATTGTAGGATTACTGAGATTCATAGCATACGATTGCATCAAGAACAAGGCTACAATCAACAAAGCGGTTTTGGTTCGCATATTTACATCTATATGATATAACCTAATAATCTCATCCACGGCAAAAAGGACTGGTGATTGGAGTTAGCATGATACGTGTCGATAGTATCGAAATGGGTTTTAATTTGACTAAATTTGTGGTGAAGAGCATAGATGTTAATTACATCTAGGGTTAGTCCTATACGATGAATAAACTGCTTGTTCTCCTGTTCAGCCTTCTCCTCAGCACATCCGTCTTAGCAGGTTGCGTGACAGAACCTGAAGACGACACAACGCCAGAAGACGACACGGGAAGCACCGGCTCCACAGACGATGGAGGGACAGTCAACGGTACTGATTCGAACTCGGGTTCTGGCAATTCCAACGGTGGTAGCTCAGGTACTGCGACACCCACAAACAGTACGGATGACAACACTGGTGGCTCCTCAGGCGGCGGTTCTTCTGGCGGTACAACCACGCCTACCAATGATACAGATGATCCAAGTGATCCTTCTGGAGGCGGTTCCTCTGGAGGCGGTTCCTCAGGCGGCGGTTCTTCAGGGGGAGGATCATCGGGAGGTGGCTCATCAAGCGGTGGTTCAACCGGTACGACGGACTGTGGCTCTGGTGATGGAACCTACAGCTCCACTATGATTGCATTCGATCTCTCAGCACACCCCGATTTCACGAACATCGGTGGCATTGAAATCGATTGTCCAACCAATATGCTCTATGGCTATGCTTGGGACAGTGTGACTGAGATTGAACATTTCATTTCCATTGATCCATCCAACGGTGCTGTGACGTCCTTAACGGAGTTGACAGGTATCGAGTTGGTCAGCAACATTGCAACGTATTCCGATGGAGAGTATTTCGCCATTATGCGAGGTGGATCCACAATCTATCTTGTTCATGTGTCCATTTCCGACCCTACTCAATACAGCATGACTGAGTTTGATTACACCAATCATCCTGAACTCGGAAACGTTGGTGCACTCGAGTACAATCACACGGGTAACATCATTTACGCATACGCTGCAGATACGACAAGCGGTGGTACTGGAACGATTTCACCAGACCAACCAGCAAACAACAACAATCCTGATCTCTATCTCATCACGGTCGATCCGTCGACCGGTCTTGTCACAAAGTATGGTGAATTGGTCGATGTTGAAGGCATTGGCAGTGGCGCGTCTGCCTACGATGGTGAAAACTACTACATCAGTGCAAGAATGGAAGGTGGTGGATACACCATGTTGAATGTCAGCACAGATGATATGACCTACACGACCTCAACGGTGTTGACATCCTCGAACACGGATTTGACGAGTCCAAGTGGTTTTGAGATCAATGCCACAACCGGTCTCATTTACGGTTATGCTTGGGATTCTGTCGCTGAGGAAGAGGTCTACATCTCTTACGACATTGCAACTGAGTCCATACAAGTGGTCGGAACAATCGATGGCGTCCAGTATGTCACCAGCGATTCAACCATTGGTGGAGGCGATTTTTACGCAATTATGGCTGGACCAGATCGAGTCATGAAATTGGTTCATATCCAATACTGAGTTCAGGGCGTGCACGAGGAATAGTTCAAGAATGCTCGATGGTATGGATGTTCAGGCGAGACTATGGCAAAGAAGGCTACCTCCAAAAGCGAAGATTTGACTGCACTACCTGGTGTAGGCGCAGCGACTGCAAAGAAACTTCAAGCGGCTGGATTGAATACTGCGGCAAAGATTGCAAAGGCTGGT
>CALBFP010000070.1 GCA_937894115.1 uncultured euryarchaeote | reverse complement strand
GTTTGTTGGCGTTTACCAAATTTGTCCAAGTACCATGTTAGTACACCGAAAAATGCTACAGCGACCCAAAGAAAATACCACAGGGGGCTTGTCTGAGCCATGCTTTACCATCTCACAGGGTTTCAAGGCTGTTTCCCTAAACGATCCAGATATTGTTGACCGTAATGCTCCCATTGCTCCATACTCCATCCATCGGGAAGACCATTGTCTGGAAGAGGAGGTCCTTTGTTTGAAGCGGTTGTATTGATTTCTTGTGCATCTTCAGGTGTGTTTTCAACATTGACGGTGGTTTGCTGGGAAATAGGTGGTCCGGAAATAGAATCGTCTTCCATTGGTGATCCAGCAAGTTGCTTTCGGGCAACAAGAAGTATGATGCCCAAAAGGACAATGCCGAATCCACCTGCAATCAATGTTGGACCGTTCATGTTGCTTGAGAAAAACGACTCACCAGCAGGTGGTTGGGCAAACTCAATGCTGCGTGAGTCCGAGAATTGTATGGATTCATCTGTTGTCGAAGCAGAGATTCGAATTTCGCCTTTGTATGGTCCACTCAACCGCTGAATTTCACATCGTATGTCCTTCATCGAATCTTTGTTTCGCTCGTAAGATAGAGACAATACCTGTGGTTCTTGGTTCAATACAAGCACACCATCGCACATGATTTGCCACCCATCGGGGTGGGTAAATGTGTACTGCAATTCTTCGGTTTGCGTGGATGAGCTTGTAATGTTGAACCACGTCGTTGCGGATTTCTCGATGAGTGCACTTTCAGGGCTGGAAAGGCTCATCTCAACCTTTCGCTGCTGATCGACCATAATGAGATTCTGATGCTGAAGGCTTACCAAATTTCCTTCATCATTTTGCCCTCCTTCAACCAAGATTGTAATCACGATTCGCGTGTTGAGGGGAACATTATCTCCTACAACAACATCGACGATGATGAGTTTGCTGGCACCCGCTCCCATTGGGAAGGTAAGGGTCTCTCCGGATTCAGATGAAGGTCCACCAACCCCTGCAGTCAAAAAGGCCACAACATCGGTTGTAGGTGGTGAGGTTGACAACTCAAAACCAACATCCATGGTGGATTCTAGCGCATTGCCCACGTTGGTAACAATGGCCGTAACTTGTTGTGTCGATCCAACATGGGCATGTATGTCCAAGGTTGACCCGTTCAATGTTGGAAAACTGATGCTTCCCGTAATCATGTCAACCGTAGCATAATTATCTTCGGTATTGATATCCTGGCCGTCCGTTTCGACTCCAATCCTCACAGTATGTATTTCTCTGGCTGCTTCCGTCATCGGTACATAGATCAGAACTTCGATTTCTTGAATGCTGGAGCCCATGTAAGATACGCCAAGATCAAATTCGGTTTGCTCAAGAATTACTCCATCTTTGCGTACATCGTACATCCACGATTCGGGTGTGTCAACAAGGTAAACATTCACAGATGTTGGTCCATTTCCTTTGTTCTCCAATTGTACTTCTACAATGGAAACACCACCAGGTACCAGAACATCGGAATTTGAAAGAATCTCAATGCTCGCGTCGTAAAGTGGTTCAATCCGAATGTTGTCGTAGGATGGTCCCTCGTATTGCATTCCGCTGCGCGTTGACGTGAGAATGGGCTTGAATTCCGGTGCTTTGTCGTTTGCTTGGGCATTCTCAGGTGCTGTTACTGCGACGTAAAACGATGTGCTAGCCCCCGGATTGATGACAATCGCTGGCCGCTGTTGCTCTTCAACGGTCCATCCAATTGCTGAATCAGAATCAACAGTTAAAGCAAAACTGTCTTGTCGAGTAGCTTGGTTTGTAATTGTGTATTGGATTTCTACGCGTTCTCCAGCTGTTAGCATTGTAGCTTCAGTACTGTCAATATTTAGTTCAACAAGAGCATCAGAAATCATGGATGCCTGAACCGTAATTGCTTCAGTGGTTGTACGAGAGGTGTCGTTTTGTGCGACCAGTGTAAGCCAAAAATCACCTGTTTTGTCCGGTGTTTCGCTGGCAGGAACGGTCATCACACATTTTACCTCCTGTATCTGGTTGGGAACGAGTCGAACGGAGGGGGATTGATCAAATGCTAAGCTCACACTCCACCCTTCATCCAGTGACTTTGGTTGTACTTGCAAATCAAACACATCCGTTGCTTGTCCAATGTTTTCGACATCGATGTAGAATGCGCATGTTGAACCAGGTGCACATTTTGGTTTGGCCTCGGGCATGTGGATGTGGGGTATTCGGTCTGCTGAAACCTGAAATTGCATGGGCTCTTGGACATAGAAATTAGGATTTTGTAGACTCGTGGCATTGAATGTCAATGGTACGAATCCTATCGTAGCATTGGCATCTGGTTGCAATTTCACGTCGATTTCTCTTGATTCACCAGGCAACAGGCGAACACCAGTGCTGGGATTGATTCCCGCACCGTTTGGATAGGAAAACGCAACGTTCCAATCATTGGGCAAATTCGTTACGGTCGGAAGGACAGAATCGCTGATGTTTCCAGTATTGGACAACAGCAACCGAATCTTACCCCAAGCCCCTGGTATGGCGCCGTTGGTAAACACACCAGAGACATCCAAACTGTATTCTTCCATTCGTGCTGATTGATCGTAAACAATGACAAAATCATCAAAGTAGTAGCCGATATCTGTTCCTGATGAATCGCTTGTAAATGTAAATTTAAACCTCGAATTGGCGTGAAAATGCGTTGCAGGATTTGTTGGAATCAGAGGGGTCGTATGCCCCATGTGGTTGTTGGAAATGGTTTGCCAATTTGACAAGGTTTCTCCAACGGTTCCAGCGATGTTTGCAAGTTCATCCCAGTTGCCGAGGCTGTTGAACGCATACACCTTCATGCTATCGTTGGGTTGAGCACTCCCAGCATAGAAGAAAGTCACTCCGTTGGTTCTTGTAGGATTTGAGACGACATCACTCATATCCCAAATGGGAGTCATCAAATCGGTTTGTAAATTGTTTGTGTAGGAACCAAATTGACCTTGACCGATGTGACACGATTGTCCCATACTCAGCGATGTGTCGGAACTCGTACCCCAGTATGGGCCTGTGTTCCAACCAACAAGTGAGGTGCAAGTAAAATATGAATGAGCAACTGTGTAGTGTCGATTCAATACATCATTTGCTGGGTTGTCGTCACTACCTTGAAACGTCGGTTTGACAAGCAGGGTATGATTCCCTGCATAATTTACATACACATTGTAAAATGTGGCATTTGCTTGACCGTTTGCTGTTAGACTGTTCATTGTAACCGTTCGATTGGCCAATTCAAAACGATCGTATTCGTTGTGCAGAATAAGCAACTGAAGCGTAATAATTCCAGATGGTGTAACACCGTTGTTTCGTACCGTAACTTCAATATCCATCGGTGTTGCATTTACGGAATCAACAACATACAGATCTTTCGGACGCTCAAAGCCCAATATTGGATGGTTTGAAGAGAACATCTTGTATTGGGATTCATCACTTGGGTTTGAGTAACGGATGGAAACATCTGTTGCTGAAAGGTCGACGCCGCTGTTTTTAGCGGACAAATCAACATATTGCCCTGAATGAAGCTCGATATTTGTCACCGGTTGAATTGCGAGCAGCAGAAGCAAGAAGCCTGCCACACCAATCCTTCGCATGTCTCGGAATCAGCACCTATGTATTTGATTTATTCGTCCGAAGATTCTTCGTTTATCAAGCGTAATTTTTCTTCATTTTTACGTTCTTTCGCACGGGCCGCAAAGTAGACCGTAAAGGACGGTATCAAAACCATCGAAAAACAGCCAACAACAGCAGCCAGTGCCCACAAGAATTCTGTTGCTGCATCTATCTCGAAAACTTCAACATTTGCAAAGGCTTCATTGACGGTTATTACATTGACTTGAGGCTGCACGGATTTGTTACCTGGCTCGGTGATTTGTATGACAATTTGTGCTGATTCATGCATGTATTCGATCTCTTGACGCGCAAGTTGCTCAGCCTTCGTAAGGCTGGTTGCAAATACAGTCCCGTTCGATCGTCTTGCAGGATCGGTTGAAGTGAGCGATTGGATGCTTACAGAACTGGTTTCAGCCTCGACTTCTATCGATTCTGAGTATGTACAATGTTCCGAACACCGGAAGTCCACTGTCTTTCCATCGACTTCAACTTCAGCATCTGGAACACCAAGGAACGGATGTGAGTAGAGTTTGCCTTTGTTTGTCATTTTGACGAGAGCTCCGCTTGCTAGGTCATCAACCGTCATGTTCACCCACGTTAGATTGTCACCGTCAGCAGCGATGGTTCCAAGCCATGTGGTCTCATTGTTCTGTACTACCTTTGTCAGTTCAACGTCATTGAAGGAGGAATTTGTTGCTTCCGTCTCATAGATGTAATAACTTGGAGAGATTGTGGCTCCGTACACTGCATAAGACAACAAAAGAATGAGCGTCAAAGACAGTCCTATCAGCGTTCTCAGAAGATTTGGGTTCTGAGCAAGTGCCTTCTTCATCATGTCATCCAAAACGACACCATTCAAGAACACTTGCACGTTACCAAAATCAGAAGTATGCTCTTCAATCGGTTGCGTAAATCTCCCGCTTTATTCAAATAGGGGAGATAAGTCGCAGAGTTGCTTGGTGTTGTTATGACGACGTTTTACGATGTGCCTGCTAATTTTCTTATCCCCGCTCTTGCTGAGCGTTTGACAGGCCATGATGCTATTCAGATGCCTGAATGGGCCGACGTTGTCAAGACAGGATCGTCCAGAGAGCGACCGCCATCGCAAGACAATTGGTGGCACACTCGCGGTGCAGCTCTACTACGAAAGATAGCTCGCCAAGGTCCAATTGGAGTTACAGCACTTGCTCAAGAATACGGCGGCCGTAAAAACAACGGTTCCAAACCAAACACACCTGGTGTTGGTTCAAGGAAAGTCATACGCGCCCTCGTCCAGCAACTCGAAGACGCTGGATTGGTGACAACACAGGTCGGTCGATTGGTTGAACCAGAAGGTAGAGAACCTACACAACTCTATCATGGCCGTGTTGTGACGTCGAGTGGTCAGAAACTTCTCAACGATGTTGCGCACAGCGTACGACCCGATGTCGAAGCCGCCTATCCTGGACTTGACAAATACTGAAAGGAAGTGAAGCATTGACGACTGCTGCAGACGAATCATCGGAATTGGAAGCATTCCGACAACGTCGTCAACTTGAACTCCAACAGCAACTTGAGGAGCAAGCACGACAACAAGCCGCAGCAGAAGTCGAATCGCAAGCACAAGCACAAGAACAACAAGCGCTGGATATGGCGATGAAGACCATTCTCACTTCTGAAGCACGTGGAAGGTTAACCAACATATCGCTTGTTGATGGCCAAAAAGCCGACCTGTTGAAACGGCAATTGGTTTCCCTCCATGAGCAACAGAAAATTTCCATTCCAGTCAACGATGAACAGTTGAAACGGATCCTAACAAGCCTATCCAAGAGCCGCAGAGATGCGTCTATCCGTCGATTGTAAGAGGGGTGCTCGAACATGTCAAAAAACAAACCAGCAGCAAAAAAAATTCGCCTGTTAAAAGCAGGTAAGCAGAACCGCCGTGTCCCCGTCTGGGTCATGTTAAAAACGAACAGAAATACAGTATCGCATCCCAAGCGACACCATTGGCGACGCAGCAAGTTGCAACGATGAGGTGATTCAAATGGCAAGAGCAGCAACATCTGAACTGGTCGTACCGCTAAGGAAAGCTTGGAACATTACCCGTTTCAAGCGTGCACCTCGTGCAATTCAAATTATTCGTGACGAAGTTATCCGACACCTCAAGGTTCTTCCCGAAGAGGAAATTTACATCGATCCCTCGGTCAACGAAAAAATATGGGAACGGGGAATTGAAAACCCACCACGCAAAATTCGGTTGACGGTTATTCGACATGATGAACCCGATATCCCAATCGAAGTGAAACTCTTTGAGGAGGCTTAATCATGGGAAACATACGACCTAGTTTTATCAAAATTCGAGCCATTCGTCTTGTTGAAGAGCACGGTGAAAAGTTCACCGATGACTTCGATCATAACAAGAAAATGGTGGAACAATTGACGGACGTGAGTACAAAAAAACTGCGCAATTGGATTGCCGGCTACGTGACTCGATATCGACAACGTCGTACAGATTGATGGGGAATTGTCTTGCCCATGTGGGTTGATTGGAACAGGACACCGGTTTCTGTTCATGGGTCCAATAAAAACCAGCTTGAGTTGTTGATTCTGCACCTACGCAACAACCACAATGTGCGACGTCGCTCCTTGGTCATGCCCGACAGGGAACAAGGAGGATTCCTATTCTTTCTTTATCAAGCGTGCAATCCACTCTGGATAGCAGAATTCATTGATTCCATGGAGGAGGAGTGATGGGTAATCGAGGTCGCCTACCCCTACCTACTGCTTCATACACGCTCCATGTTGTTCTTGTTGGTACGCAACACCCTGGTAATCTAGGTGCTGTATGCCGTTCCTTGTTGAATCACGGATTCGATTCGTTACGATTGGTGCAACCCGAATGTCACCCCGATGATCTCGAAGCAAGGAATCGAGCAAAACATGCAGGAAGTATTCTTGATTCATGCCAAATTTTTGATTCGTTTGAGACCGCCGTCGCAGACTGTTCCTTAGTGGTTGGAACCTCAGGGAAGCGAGAAATCGGTGACAAAACCCAAAAACGTCACTTTGTGTATCCATGGGAGTTTACGAAACGGATTTCTTCGACCAATCAATCCGTTGCTGTTGTGTTTGGTGAGGAAGGTATGGGTCTCAGCACAGAGGATCTGCTTCGCTGCGACTATCTGGTAACCTTGCCGACTTGGGAGGGATATCCAATCACAAATTTGAGTCATGCTGTGCATACCATAACGTACGAATTGCATCGATATCGTGTGTTGAACCGACAGGGTCGCGAAAAAGCCCTACCGGATATTGTACCACTAAAACGAGGTATATCTGCAGACCAACGAAACGTTTTGAGAAAATCGATAGACGATATAGCTGAATTTCTACCGGGCGGAGAAGAGCGCAGAATCTCCTTTGCCCATTCACTAAAGCGAGCCCTTCAGCGCTCAGGTATGGAGTCCGATCAAACAAATCGTCTGATTGGTGGTTTTGTAGATGCTTCAACGGCTTTAGAGTATGCAGCAGCGGATGAAGATTGGCGAATGAATCGTCGTAGACGCGTTGTATTGGAAGAGGAATAATCATCCATACCAAGAAGCCCAACTTTTTGGGGTTTCACGGACGTGCATGGCTACCAGTCGTAAACGATTATCATAAGCGGTTTGAATGTGCGGTCGAACCTGTTCAAAAGCCCATTTTGCGAGGTTTTCTGCTGTTGGTATAAACGGAACAACAACAGTGCGATGTTCTGAAGACAACCCTGACAATACGGCCCGAGCCTCCTTATCATTTTCATAGACTACGAAGGCATGATCGACAACATCGTGTATGTATGTGGTAAGAATTTGGCTAACGTCGCTGAAATCCATCAACATTCCTTCTTCGCTAACGCCTGATGTTTCTACGATATCACCTTCTATTTCCGCTTCAAATCGGTACCGATGACCGTGAAAATGGCGGCATTTGCTTTTGTGATTGGGAACCCTATGGCCCGTATCTGTTTCGACATACCTCCGTATTCTTGTTGTCATTCTTCCACCTCAAATCGCATAGCTGCGCTATTGATGCAATAGCGCTCTCCACCATGTTTTCTTGGACCATCGTTGAAGACGTGACCAAGGTGTGCGTCACACGTACTGCATCGAACCTCGACACGCGTCATACCGTGCGATGTATCGATGATTCGCGTAATTTCAGCATCATGGACTTCGCTGTGAAATGCTGGCCAACCGCAGCCAGAGTTGAACTTCATTTGACTGGTGAACAATTTTTTGTCGCAAACTATGCAGAAATATGTACCTTTACGATACTCCTTGTCCAGAACTCCTGTGAACGGACGTTCGGTTCCGTTTTGTTGTGTGACGTAATAGGACAAATCCGACAAGGCTGCGATACGTTCTTTTATGTTCATTGAGAATCACCTTCTTCAAATTCTGCAGCAATCTGCAAGGCATTTCGCAAAACATTTTCCCATGGCTTTTGGTATTCTATTGGATCTTTTCTACCGATTTCATGGAATGCCAGAATGCGTTCGACGTCAGAACCGCTTTCACCAGAACTGCGTCCAAATTCGTCGGGATTGTACGATGTTATGGTGTTGGTAAGCACCGTATCGAAATCCAATCCAAGAATTTCCGTTGTGTGAATAGCATCTCTGAGAATTGAAGTTTTGTTGCCATGCAAATAGGGCAAATCGAATTCTATCAATTCAGAATCCCAATTTCCGATTTCAAATGCTGTTTGCAATGCTGTGTAAAATTCAGGTCGACAATCTGGGTAGATTTCATGATCGCCGCTGTGAACACCGAGGGCTAGGACGACACTGGTATGGGTCCGTTTTGCTTCAGATATGGCAAATCCATACAAAATTGATGCAAATATGGCGTTCCGATTTGGGACGACCGTTTGCTTCATTTGGGCCTCTTCATAATGACCTCGTGGAACTTCTTGATCAGGTGATGTTAATGCAGAATCGAACAAGGATAAAGCAGAAGACAAATCGACTATGTGATGTTGAAGGCTGTAACCTTTTTCTTGACAATAGCGAACGGTTGATGCAGCTCGCTCAAGTTCTACTGAATGCTTCTGTCCATAATTGTAAGAAACACACAGAACCTCGTAATTTTTGGCAAGATAATGCATTAGCAGACAGGTGGAATCCATCCCACCACTTAATGCCATGACCACTTTTTTCATAAGATTCCCATCCATTTGTGCGTTTGCAATGAGAGCCGCCAACCGCTGTTCTCTTTGACCACTTGTTCTGTCTCTTGAAACATAGCACCGTTTTCTTGAATCGATGCGGTATCAACGTAACACGGTTGCAGGAAGCGATGATCAAATCCCATTTTGAGTTCATCGTAGCGTGAGAGATCTTGACCAACATAAACCACTTTCAACTCATTACCGGTTCGTTGACGAACTTTTGAGTTTGTATAAACTTGGTCTTTCGGTGAAATACAAATCCAATCGAGTAACCCTTCTGGAATTTCGATTGTTCCGTTGCTCTCGACGGAGAGATTGAACCCTCTTTGTTTGAATAATCGATGCAGTGGCCACAAGTCTTGTAACATGGGTTCTCCACCTGTGAAAATTATACGCTTGCAATCATATTGGAGAACCTCAGTAACAATTTGAGATGCTTTCATTTTCTCATACTGATCAAAGTCCGTATCGCACCAAGTGCATCGTAAATTGCATCCCCCGAATCGAATGAAGACGTGAGGTATGCCAGAATGAAAACCTTCACCTTGCACTGAATGAAAAATCTCAACAATTGGATATTCCACATTCAAATCGACTTCCTCGTCAACAAGACTGTCCACTGAGTGCAAGCTTTGCATAACATTCAACTCGAGTTTTCAATAAGTTGCATCAATTCATTTCTGGCTTCCTGCTTGTCAAAGAAGACACCGCGCATCGCACTTGTAGTCATGATGGCGTTTTGTTTCTTTACGCCTCGGCAACGCATGCATCCGTGAGATGCTTGGATGATCACAGCAGCACCCAATGGATTCAAATGCTGGACAAGGTCATTGGCCACATCATTTGTTATGCGTTCTTGATTTTGCAAGCGCAGTGCGTGGTGGTCAATAATACGAGCCAACTTTGAGATTCCAACGATTCTCTCAACTGGGATGTACGCAACGTGGGCTCGACCGCTAAAAGGCTGAAGATGATGCTCGCAAGTTGAGTGAAATTCAATGTTGCTAAGCAATACAATTCCATCATACCCTTCAGCGTTAAACGTAGCCTCTAAAATCTCTCCAGCGTTTGATCTATATCCTGAAAAAATCTCATCCCATGAATCGATAACACGGTGCGGTGTATCCTGCAGACCTTCACGTCCAGGTTCTGGGTCGAGGTACTTGAGGAGTGTAAATACAGCCTGTTCGGCATCGTCTCGCGTTGTCACTTCACTCCCCTCCCGTTCTTCCATGTCGTGTGTCGATCATGTCGAGTTGATCCAGCAGTTTCCGACAGGCGGAACGAACGGCGTCTGCAACGCTGATGAACTTCTTATCATCTCCTACATGGAGTTTCAAGTCGCTCAAAAGTTCGTTGGGCATATCAAGACTGATTTTGGGCATAGCCTGCCCTTACTTGAGTAATATATGAAGAATACTATGATTTCGTAGTTATGATGTCCTCACGATGAAACTGCTTCGCTGCATAACGAATTGTTGCGATACAAACCAACGAAGAGACAAACATCCACACGATGACATGCTCAATGACAATTCGGTTGAGTAACAGTTCTCGTAATCCGAGCAAAACATTAACGAATGGTATACAAAACCAAAACATCTCAACGTCATCCAAATTGATGAATTGTGTTAGAAGTATGGGGACGATCATCGCAAGGGTGATTGGCGTCAACACAGAACCTGCTTCTTTGACAGAACGAGAACGCATCGCTAAGGCAAGATATAACGCCACTACCATCGTTCCATAAAGGCCAACAGCCATCACTAAGAGAAGCACAGAAGCAAAACTTAGTGATGGTACGTCGATAAAGTCACTTGCTAGGTATGCAATACCGAACAAAAGTCCGGTGATTTGCAATGTCACACCAACAGCTGTAATCGAAACCACTGCCAGCCATTTACCTAACAACAACTCAGAACGTGACAAAGGAAGGCTCAGCAATGATTCGAGTGTGCCTCGCTCACGTTCACCGACGGTCATGTCGATAGAAGGTTGCACAGCAGCACTTGCCGTCCAAATTGCAAGAACAAACGGTATGAACAACGACAAGAGCATTCCTGCTTGTTCGCCTTTTGTGGCGACGTCTGCATCTGAAATTGTACCGTCCCAACGCACCGGATTGAGCGTAGTATCGACGTCGAGACCAGCCGATTCAATTCGTTGGCTGGTTAGATTGGTCTCCCAATCAATAAGCACTTCCAACAAACGACTTCTTGCCTCATTCGATTGTTCCGATGTTGAGAGATGTAACACGGCATAATACCACGTTTCATTACGCAATTCAATACGTAAAATTGCATCGTATTCCATACTACGCAATTGCTCTGTGCTGTTGCTTGGGTCAGACAATGTCGTCAAATTGGTGGGCATTGCTTCTATTGAAACCACAGCAGATTGATTCTCGATATCTTGCACTAAGAGATTTTCAACATCGTCGGATTGAATTAGAATATCAACAAATTTTTCATCCAATTCTGCTGCTTCGCTCTGCATCACGATTGGAAATGCAATGAATAAAATTGGAAAGAGTAAGAGGGGTATAACAACGAGTGCGACAATTGTTCGCCAATCACGAATGAATTCAATGATCTCTTTTTTTGCCACGGTAACGATTCGTTTGCGGCTACTCATCTTCACGCACCTCCATTGACGATGACGGTGTAAAAAGGCGCCTCCAAAACGTCGAAATTCGGGATGGTTTTTCTGCTTCTTCCATTCGAGGTCTGGCTTTCTCCTTGGTTAAAGCAACATATGCTTCCTCAAGAGTATCTGTTTTTGTTAGTTTCAGTAATTCCTCAGGCGTCCCGTCTGCTTGAATGAAACCGTTGTGTACAATGATGATTCGATCGCATACTTGTTGAGCTTCTGCCAAATGATGCGTTGAGTAAACAATCGTTCCACCTTCTTCTTTGAGTTTACTTACAAGACGTCGAACGGTTCTTGCTGAAGTTACATCAAGTCCCCCAGTAGGTTCATCCAAAAGCAGTATTTGTGGCCCGTGTGCAAGCGCTCGTAATAATGCGGTTTTCTGTTTCATTCCCCTAGAAAATCCCTCAGTGTATCGGTGAAGTGATGCATCAATTTCCAATAACTGAGCAAATCGAAAGGTACGATTCCAAGACAGTTGATCGTCAATTCCGTGAATACGGCTGTGATATCGTATGTTCTCCCATGCTGTAAGTTTCGAATACAAACCTGTTGATTCTGGAACGACTCCAAGAACGGATCGCATTTCAGCGACCGGTCGATTGTTTTCTAACACAACGGAACCTTCGGTTGGGCGATAAACACCTGACATTAATCGAAGAAGAGTGGTTTTACCAGCTCCGTTTCCTCCCACCAAGCCGATTACTGAATTTCGATATATCTCGAGATTTACATGTTCAATAGCCTGAACTTCCCCAAACGACTTTTTGACGTTTACGAGCCGAAGCAGGGGTTCCATTTGATGCACACTCAAGAAGCACGTCCGCTTTCTACAGCATTGTCCAAACCGGGGTGCTTTTCTTCCAGTCGTTTTGCTCGATCCAATGTGTTGCGAAGTTCCTGTTGAATTTCCTTTTGAGGAACACCCATTTCTATCAGTGTACCAATCAATTCAAATGCACCTTGAACAGCACCTGCGTCAAGAAATGCTTCGTTTGTAATTGTGCCGTTGTGTCGTAAGGTTTCCAATCGCTGAGCTAGGTATTCAGACTCTTGTCGAATTCGAGGTCCGGCAATGTGCGGAAGGGCCATTAGGTGATCGATGCAACTCCTCATGTGGCGAAACAAGACAATGACGATTATGAGTATTCTGATGTTTCAATCTCTTATCGTTGTTTTAACTCAATCAAAATACCACCAGTACTTTTTGGGTGAACAAAAGCTATCATGGAATTGTGGGCACCTTTCTTGGGTTGCTTATCGATCATGTTAACTCCGTGATTCATAAGATGCGCAATCATTGCTTCCAAATCGTCAACTGCCAAACATAATTGTTGTATTCCTGGCCCTCTTTTATCAAGAAATTTACCGACTGGGGTGTCGCTGCTTGTGGGTTCCAAAATTTCGATATTCGTATGTTCATCTGAAACGTTGTCAAGTGGGAAGAAACGAGTGGTTACGCCTTGCTCTTCGACACGATCGTCGTGGCCGCTTTGCATGAGGCCAATCAATGTCCAAAATCGGCTCCCTTCTTCGAGATTTTCCGCTGCAATCCCAACGTGGTCAATCGTGATGCGCTGCCTCATAGTATCACCTAAAACCCACTTGGTGCGGAGTATGTGCCAAACACGTTTTTCATAGCTTGCATGATTTCACCCAGCGTTGCGTCATTACGAACGGCATCCAGTACAAGCGGGAAGAGATTGTCTCCGTTTTTAGATGCAGCAGTAATCGTTTGCAAAATTTTCTCAACTTGAGTTGTGTTGCGATTTTCCCGCAATTGATTCAATCGTTCGGTTTGTTGTTGAGCCACTTCTGGATTCAATTTCATAGCCTTAATCGCTATCTGCTCGTCCATCGTCCCGTGGTTAACTCCGACAATACGGCGATGACCCCGTTCAATTTCATTGTAGTACCTGTATGCTGTTGTATGAATTTCTTGTTGTTGATACCCTTGTTCAATAGCTTTCAAAGCACCACCCATTGCTTCAATCTTCTCAATTTCGTTTTTCGACTCAAGGTAAATTTTATCGGTCAAAGACTCGATGTGAAATGATCCTGCGAATGGATCGACTACGTCGGCTACACCCGATTCTTCAGCAATAATTTGCTGTGTTCTCAGTGCAATAGTAGCACTTTGTTCCGTTGGTAATCCAAGGGCTTCATCGTAACTGTTGGTGTGGAGACTCTGCGTACCACCGCAAACAGCAGCAAGGGCCTGTATTGTAACACGACTGATGTTGTTGAGAGGTTGTTGCGCTGTCAACGACACACCTGCAACCTGCGTATGGAATCGTAGTTTAGTTGATCGAGGGTTTTGTGGATTGTATCTCTCGGTCATAAGGTCATGCCACAATCTGCGGGCAGCCCGAAATTTAGAGACCTCTTCCAGAAAATCATTGTGGCAATTGAAAAAGAACGACAGTCGTGGGGCAAAAGTATCAATCTTCAGGCCTTTATCAATCGCAGAATCTACATAACCTAAGGCATTGGAAAGCGTGAATGCCAATTCTTGAACAGCGGTGGAGCCAGCCTCGCGTATGTGGTAGCCAGAAATTGAAATTGTGTTCCACTTTGGGATGTTTTCTGAGCAATATTCGAAAATGTCTGTAATCAAACGCATCGAATGATTTGGTGGAAAAACGTAGGTCCCTCGGGCGATGTATTCTTTCAGAATATCGTTTTGTATCGTACCTGAAATCTGTTGACTGGAAACCCCCTGTTCTTCTGCCACCACGGTGTACATAGCGAGCAAAACCATAGCAGGGGCATTGATTGTCATCGATGTTGAGACCTTATCGAGGGGTATCTCAGCAAACAAATCTCGCATGTCTTGTAAACAGGATATCGATACACCGACTTTGCCAACCTCTCCCTCGCTCAGTGCATCGTCTGCATCGAGGCCAAGTTGCGTTGGTAGATCAAACGCCACCGAAAGCCCCTTTTGTCCACGGTTCAGCAACAAACGAAACCGTTCGTTGGTTTCTTTAGCGGATGAGAAACCTGCATACTGTCGCATCGTCCAAAGACGTGAGCGGTACATGTGCTCATGAATGCCACGGGTGTAAGGGGGTTGACCGGGTTTTTCTGTGTCCGAATCAGGTGCATGATAGGACGGAATCGAGATTCCGCCGAGCGTTTCCCATGTTGGTTTCCGAAACTCCACCATGACTAAACCACGGGTCGACGATTCATCAATCCTCGCATGGTTCAGTGGTTCACGCCACCAGGTCCGTGAGCGTGCCCATGTTCCAATTCTTCGGCTGTTGCTTCACGAACATCGACGACCTCGACACTGAATTCGAGGGTCTGTCCTGCAAGCTTATGGTTAAAATCAACAGTGACGACATCATCTTCGAGAGAAACAACATTGAACGGCCCAACATCGGACATCAATGTCATTCCTGGTTCTGGAGTAATTTCACCAAACATCTGCAAAGGTACCTGCTGGACTGCTTCAGGTATTCTTGGACCGTAAGCACGTTCAGGTTCCAACGTGAAGGTTCTGCGTTCGCCTTTTACAGCACCAATTAGTTCGTCTTCAAAACCGGGAATCATTTGGTTGTAGCCAACCAAAAAGAGCAAAGGATCTCTCCCTTCACTACTGTCGAACACTTCATCTGTCTCAGGCAAACGTCCTGTGTAATGCACCTTAGCAACCGTGTCTTTCTCTATGGCGGTCATCAAATTCATCTCCTTGTCGTTAATGCCTTTACGAGGTCCCTTAGTTTTTGGGCTACATCCTCGCCGATGATAAGTTGTTCTTGTTTTTCATCAATAAATTCCATGGTAGCATGAACACCAATCCGTTCGCCTTTTGCCCATATTTGGCCAAGCAAATTTGAACGGTGTTCATCCGACACGCTTTCATTGTCCAGAATATCTCGCGCAGCATACTTGTAATCGTTGTACTTTTGCCGATTGAGTTTCTTGATCTTAGGTTGACGTCCACCTGCCGAATCGTCGTGTCGTGAACGCCTGCGTCGGTTGTCCTTTTGCTTGGGTGCTTTGGTCACAATTTGCTTGAAGACATTTTTAGTTCCAGATGCTTCGGAAATCTCAGACGTCTTCGAAGGCTCTTCAAGAACTGGCGCTTCTATCGAATCCAACTTCTTTTCAACATTCAAATTTTCTTTAACGGAAGGCATGATGGGTTGCTTTTCTTGAGCGTTTGGTTCCAGAATTAGTTCTGTCTTTTTGATGGATTCCTGCGACTGTTTTCGCAATTCTGCTAATCGGTCGGCGCGAGAGATTTGTTGACTTGCATCACCGGTAGTTGCAGATGTTGCTGCTGTGTTTTTTACGGCTGGTTTTTGCACAGATGGAGTCGATGTAGGATTGCTAGCGCCCATTTTTTTTCTTAATTCTTCTTGGCGTTTCCTCATCTCGTTAGCATCATGATTGGGCTGATTTGTTGCACGACCTTGAGAGGTTCCTTGGGGTGTGTTAACTTGATTTCGTTCGCTTCTCTTTTTCTGGCGCACCTGATTTGCGTTCGCAGCAAATGGGTTGAACGGCTCATCTGGTTTCCTACGACGATCTCGAATTATGAATCCCCC
>CALBFP010000069.1 GCA_937894115.1 uncultured euryarchaeote | reverse complement strand
AGCAATGCCTGGGACGTTCTGTTCACCGGAAGCGGTTACTTCACCAAGACCAAGATTTTCGGAACGGTCGCTGAGGCGAACGCTCCAGACCGCGGTTACATGTTTGCAAGTTTCGGACCGATCGTGTTTGTCTTTGCCCTCGTGGTTGGTTTGACCTCGCTTTGGAGAACCTTCAGTCAACGAAGCCAAATCTCGTTGGTCTTTGCAGTATGGATTTTCACAGCCTCTTACATGTCCTGGACAGCTGCTCGTTTCCTCTTCAACGCAACGCCCGTTGTTGCGGTCATGGGTGCTGCTGGAATCGTTGGATTCTGGAAGTGGTCCGACTGGAACAGCTTGGTTCGCAATTGGAGACGCGCAGGTATTCGAACACCTTCGGAACGTATTGCGGGTGCACGACGCGCCGTATGGCGAACCCCGTCGTTCTCTGCAGTCGTTCTCGTTTTGATCATGCTCTCAGGTCAACAACTCACCTACGGGCTGGATTCAGCAATTCCGAGCAATTCTCCCGCCGAAAGTGATCTGGATGAGTCGATGTATTACTCCGTTCCTGACATTATGCGATGGGATGCTCTTGGCTTCTCCGTTCTCGACAGCCGCGATTACGAAGCCTTTGCTGGTCGTGCATACATGGGGTCGTTTGGAAGCGGTTTCAACGGCCAATCTTGGAACGATGCCCATCAATGGCTTTCGGAACAAGACGTCTATCATGAAGGAGCCACAAACCGTTCAGCTTGCGATGAAGAAAACGGAATTTGGGATTCTGATGAAGAACGTTGTGAGATGCGGTTTGGTGACAAACCAGCGTTTGTCTCATGGTGGGACTACGGATTCCAAGCCCTCAATACAGGTAAGCATCCATCCGTCTCAGACAACTTCCAGAGCGGTATCCCTGCTTCAGGTAACATGTTGCTGGCTCGCAGTCAAATCGATTTGGTCGCCATGTTCATCCAACACCTCGCGGTCGGTGACATTACCTACAACCTTGCGAGAACCGGCGAAAAATCGTTTACACCCGCTTTCGAGGCGACGCTCAAGAAGGAAATGAACAACGACGCGCTGTATGAAGAACTTGAATTGATCATGCTTCAGGAAGGTAAGGATCTTGATGAAATGGCGGACATCGTCGTCGACCATTCCTTCGTGGTGTTCAAGAACAAAGGAGACACCTACATGAGTCGTGGATATCCGCTCGAAAACGGAATTCCAAACACGTCTCTACCGCTTCACTACCTTGTGTGGTCTGAAGGAGACTTGATCCCTTGTGAAAATCCAAGTGAAGAATTCTGCAGGGATGGATACTACGTTACTGAAGATTCTGCCAACAGCACGTACTCACCAAATTCTGATGTCAGCGCTACCGAAGTAAACGAGGTGACTCACTACACCTTTGGTGAATACTGGTACACCTCTGATTTGGTCGAAGAATACACATCGGTTTCGACCAGCATCCACCGCTCAAATGCTCACATTGCGCTCGCAGTTCAACTCTTGACCAACGGCCTCAGTGAGACAGAAGTTGTTGATCTGTACCATGCAATCATCGAACTTGAAGACAATTATGAAGTTCAAGATTACAACGGTGCTCCTGGAGAGACTTTCGAACGCGACCACGAGATACGCTACTTCGCTATCGACAACAAACTCTACCCGCGAGCAGGTCGATACAACTCTGAAGCAGGGTACAACGGCGGTCGACCGTTGGGTATCTTCGGAGCACCAACGATTTTGTCTGGTCAGGACTTCAATACCTTCACCAACGAAGTGTACGAAACCAAGCGCGGTGACCAACCGGTTCTGGAAATGGACCGTGAAGCCGTAGACGAGGCGATGCTCAAAGACGTCTTGGACCAACAATCCGGTGCGGACATTGAACCGCTCACCGTTCAGGACATCCGCATCGACCATCTGCCGAAGTTTTTCGATACGATGTTGGCACGATCCTACATCGGATACGGTGCTTCAACACTTGGTGCTGACGCTGGTTCAACCAATCCGCAGCCCAAGCAACAGGTGATGTGGTCCGATCGAGGAACCAGTTTCTTGCAGCAGGCGCATCCGCTTCCTGGAGCGATGATGAACCACTTCGTTATCGCTAATTGGTACAATCCTGATTTCGATCAGACTTACAGCACCAGAGATGGGACTGGAGTTGACCTTTATACAAACGATGAAGTCAAGATCATGAAGTATTACTCCGGTGCAGAAATCTCTGGAACGGTTGTGACTGAAGACGATGGAATGGGATTGCCAAATGCGCGCATTCTCATCGAACGCGATGCCTTTTCAGGCGAGGGCCCTGAGGATGACGACATCGACACCTACTGGATTCCAATCGGCATGACAGATGCTGATGAAAACGGTGATTGGAACTTCGTCGCTCCAGCTGGACGCATTCGAGTTTCGGCGTTCGCAGGTATCTTTGACGATACCTTCGCCATTCAGGACATCCAAAGCGGTGAATACGTCAGCCAATTTGGGGATATTTTCACCGAGTCCAACGAGGATCGTCAGGTTTACCCAATTACGGCAGTTCTTGGTAAAGTCGCCAACATGACTTGGCTTGGAGAAACCACCCTCAACATTACAGGTGCTCAGGCAGATCGACACGAAGATGTCACAACTGCGATGGACATTGAAGTTGAAAGTTCGGGTGTTTC
>CALBFP010000068.1 GCA_937894115.1 uncultured euryarchaeote | reverse complement strand
CACATTTCCTACTTTGATAACACCAATGACGACCTCAAGTATGCCACTTGTTCAAGTGGTTGCACATCCGCAAGCAATTGGGACGATGTTTCCGTTGACACAACAGGTGATGTGGGGCGTTACAGTTCAATCGCTATCGATTCCAACGATGCTGTACACATTTCCTACTATGATCAGCATGTTGACGACCTCAAGTATGCCACCTGTTCAAGCGGCTGTACAACCGCAAGCAATTGGAACGATGTTTCCGTTGACACAACAGGTTATGTGGGGCGTTGGACTTCAATCGCTATCGATTCCAACGATGCTGTACACATTTCCTACTATGATGCAACCAATACCGACCTCAAGTATATCGCTCTCGATTCTTCTTCGAATATCTATGGCTACTCGATTAGCCCAGACCTGCCTGCTGGATTGAGTTTGAACATTTCAACGGGTGAGATTTCTGGAACACCAACTGAGTTGTCGACCAACACGACCTACACCATTACGGTAAGGAATAGCGGTGGTGTGAACACAACGACGATCACAATCGAGGTTCTAGACCAGTTGCCTGGCTTATCCTATTCACCTGAGAATCTGACGCTGACCAAGAATCAGACCAGTAGCGACCTACCGCTGAATGCGACGCTGACTGGTTCAGGAGCGATTACATCATGGGCGATCAGTCCGGCACTGCCAAGTGGTTTGACATTCGGGACAAGCAACGGTACAATTTGGGGTATTGCAACAGTCTTGCAAACCAGTCCAGTGACCTACACAGTTTGGGCCAACAACAGTGGTGGCTCGACCAGTGCTACTGTGAACATAACCATCAACGATGAGCCCCCTAACTTCTTCTATTCACCTGATGAATTGAACCTCACCAAGAGCCTTAGCAGTAGCGACTTGCCGCTTTCACCGACCAATACTGGAGGCAACACTCAAACTGCTGCATTTTCTTGTTCTTCATCTTCCAAACTCTTCATGGTTGCCGATCAACAAGGTACGCGCCATATCTTGTGTGGCACCACCCTCTACAGCATCGACCTCAACGGTACGCAGACCGTGTCGAGCAATATTGTGACAGGAGTAGCCTTTGGATTGGAAATCGATGACGATGGTCATCTCCACATCGGTCACAGTGTATCTGGTCCAAACATTTATCACACGACGAACAAAAATGGTTCATGGCAATCAAGCTATGTCTACTCCTTCAGCACAGGTGGTTCGGTAAGTTATAACAATCAAGGATTCAGTATGGCCGTTGGCAGTGACGGCAGCATTCACTTCACGTACATCCGAGTCACGAACGCAGGGAATCAAAACCATCTCCATTATGTCACCAATCAAAGTGGTTCTTGGTCCAGTACATTGTTAACAAGCAGCGGCAGACCAGCGTTGCCATCTCTTACGCTCAACGATGACAATGTGCCGCACGTTGCGTTCACTGCTGGAAATTCTTTCAGTGTTGGAAAATATGAGGGTGGCAATTACACCACCCTCCTCTCCCGCACGAATTATGTTGGGCCGGATATCGCAATCGACGCTCAGGGAGATGTTCACGTGGTGTATTATTCACAGGGGTCTGGCCTTCATTATTCAACCAACGCCTCTGGTTCTTGGCAACATACCATGCTTCAGCAAACAGAAAGGCACATTGATGCTCGGATTGCTTTGGACAGCAACGATTATCCGCATGTCATGGCTGTTTCCATTGCAGGACAGAATTACTATCAAAGACATGTCAATTACTACAGCCATGATGGAAGTTCTTGGAGTAGTGGCAGCATTACTCCAGGAATGTCGGGATATCAACGGCTAGATCTCTTCATCGATGATAACGACGTAATTTCAACGGTCTATAACGACGGATCTTTCGCCAATCTATTCACAAAAACAAGTTCGACAACCTATGGATACAGTATATCACCAGCCCTGCCAAGTGGACTTAAGTTCTCACAAAGTACTGGTACGATTTCTGGAACAGCACAGGACCTGCTGAACAGAACCATGTTCACCATTACGGCAACCAATAGTGGCGGTTCGAGTACGGCTTACATCAACATCACCATCAACGACCAATTGCCGACGCTTTCCTACACACCGGAAAACCTCACGCTCACGAAGGGACAATCGAGTAGCGATTTACCGCTGAATGCGGCAGTCACGGGAGGAGCCGTTACATCATGGGGGATCAGTCCGGCACTGCCAAGTGGTTTGACATTCGGGACAAATAACGGAACGATCTGGGGTATTGCAACAGTCTTGCAAACCAGTCCAGTGACCTACACAGTTTGGGCCAACAACAGCGGAGGTTCGACCTCGGCCACCATCAACATCACCATCAACGACGAGGCACCGGGTCCGTTCGAGTACATTCCAGAAAACAACATCTGGACCAACAATTCCTACGTGAACATCGGGCCGTCGTTCATCAACATCACCACGGGTAATGGTTCCTCTTGGCAAATCAACCAACTTGATCCAACCAAGTTGGCGGTCTTCGTCGGTGATGTCGTATACATCAACGGCCCAAAACCCGCGATGTGCAATTGCCAGTTCGGTCCTCTGACTGCGCTCAACACGTCCAACGGAACCTCCTGGCAAGTCCTCTTTACGCTTGACAACGGAGAACGCATGTCCTTCTTGGTTGGCGACGTCATCTATTTCGACGCTTTAGGGAACAACGGTACCGAACTGTGGGCCTACAACACCTCAAACAACACCGGCTGGATGGTCAGCGACATCAACAACGGTTCGCACAGCAATCCGGGCGAGCATCTGTCCGTCCTTGTCGGCGACACCATCTACTTCTCCGCAGACGATGGAAGCACGGGGGTTGAACTCTGGGCGCACAACACCTCCAACGGCACGACGTGGCAAGTGGCCGACATCTGGAGCGGTACGGATTCGGGGTTGACCGTGACAGGATATTACGCTGACGACCTTCTTGCACACCTCATCGGTGACACCATCTATTTCGCTGCCAACGACGGAAACGACGGTCATGAGTTGTGGGCGCACAACACTTCCAATTCAACCACTTGGCAGGTGGCTGACATCCGCAGCGGGGTTCACGGCAGTCAACCGGGATCCTCATCGTCCATCCTCATCGGCGATACCATCTATTTCAATGCCGACGATTTCACTCGCGGGAACGAATTGTGGGCGCACAACGCTTCAAACCACACTACGTGGTTGGTCAGCGATATCAACCCAGCCAACTACGCTCAAGCCAAGCACAGTTATCCAGGCGCATACATGCCTTTCATGCTCACCGGTGAGGCGTTCTACTTTAGTGCGGATGGCAATTACGGCACGGGTGCTGAGCTCTATGCGCACAACGCCTCGAATCATTCCACGTGGCTTGTGGCCGATATCTATCCTGATCCTGCCGAATTCAGCGGCCGCAACAATAGTGTGCCGGGCGCCAACATGGCGGTGTTCATCGGTGACACGCTGTATTTCGATGCGAGAGACGATACCACAGGGTTGTCTCAGTTATGGGCGCACGATACCTCGAATCGAACGACGTGGAAGGTGTACGATGCCAGTGCCCAAGGCGGTTCAATGACTATGCCAGTTAATACTAACACTGATGATGGCAAGTTGGTTATGGTTCTGGGCGACACGCTCTACTTTACGGCAATACTTGACACGGCGTACGGCTATGAGATGTGGGCATACGACACCTCCAATCAATCCACGTGGCTGGTTTCGGACCTGTATCCCGGAGTTGCAGGCAGCTCCCCCGGCTACGGCGGTACGGAGTTCTACCACAACGGAACTATGTATTTCGATAGCATGACAGGAGCTTCGGGCCGCAAGCTGTGGGCCCACAGTCCGTTATCGATCAACCACCAAACCAACACGGGTGGAGTTGTGACCTCTTGGGCCATTAACGGTACTTTGCCTAACGGCGTGTCCTTCAACACGCAGACCGGGGTGCTCTCGGGAACGCCGACGGAACTGTGGCCGCAAACCTCCTACATGGTTTGGGCCAACAACAGCGGTGGCTCAAGCGTGGCCTACCTCAACATCA
>CALBFP010000067.1 GCA_937894115.1 uncultured euryarchaeote | reverse complement strand
TGAAGCGTTGTTCTATCAACGACACAGGGCCTTTATGTAGTCAAGTGATTGCATGATGGTTATGAGCGACCGCCATGTCAAAGAAAGAGGCCCCAGCAAGGCCGTCTTTCTCACGACGATGATGCTCTTTGCTTCATGGTCGATCGCTCTAGCAGGAATTCCAATTGCCTCTGCACATGAAGCGCAGGATGTCGTCTCATGGCCGCTATCCGGGTCGAACGATACCGGTTGGGTTCAATTGGATGCCGTCGTAGGGGCCGACCCGATTCTAACAAATCAAGCAACGGCTGATTGGGTGCTGGAATTCGCACCGGGTGCGGAAATCTCAAACGTTTCGTTCCAAGTTCACGTAAACGGTTCTGACGGATTGATGATCGATCAGCCCCTTTTCGTGGCCAACGACATCGGCGTGAATCTCTTCGACTGGAGAGGATTAGGAATTCTTGGTGCAGCTGATTCTTTTGATGGAACGAACCCCTACGCCGACAGACTTGCACCAAACAGTGCCTCAGGTGCTGGTTGGACGCTCCCTTCTGATGCCACAATCACAGAACTTGCATTCGAGGCCCTCGCTCCGGTTGACCCGATAACATCGTTCTCTCCCATCTCAATCCCATTGCACCATGCTGTTCATCATCAATCCGACGGCCAACTCTACGTCAACACTGACCGTGCAGTGATTGTTTTGGATGCGAAAAATGACCCTGCGTTCATCGACTTTTACGAGTTTGAAGAAATTGATGCTGATATCGTCGGTCTCGCAATCGGTCCAAATGAGAACATCCATGTTGGCTTTGCAAACGGTATGTTCAAGATGATTTCGAAAACCGATGGAACCATCATGGATGGGCTACCAAGCACAGGATTTGATGTTGCCTTGTTCAAAGTATTAGCATCGGGAATCTACGCATTGAACAATGATGCTACGCTTCTCAAACTTGACGCTTCCAACAATTGGGTTCAAGTTGTTTCGTCGTCCAGCAACACGTGGCCCGCAGCAACCGTCGTTCATGACTTGCATCAAGAAAACAACATTCTCTATGCCGCTACTGATGATGGTGTCGGTCGATACGACCTCAATGCCAACCAAGCTCTTTCGATTTGGAATTCAGCAAACGTCCTCCATAGCAACGAGGTTACGGACATTGAGACTGCTGGTAATCAGCTCCTTTTTGCCTCTGAAGACAACGGTCTTGCAAGGTACAATTGGAATTCTGGATTTTGGTTGGCGACGTGGAGTGATTCAAATTGGTTGCCATCCAACGTCGTGTCCGGAATCAAAGCGCATCAGGATACGCTACACATCATGAGTGGTGATCGGTTGCTGCGCTATAACTTGACCACGGGGGTATTCGGGTCGAGCATTCCTCTTGTGGACGTCAATCTCAGTGAATCGACTGAGAACGCTATGTTTTCATGGCCAGCCGTTGGGAAACGGTCACCGACGAACATGATGCATGTTGCAACGGACGGTGGGCGAATTGTGCTTATCAATGCGAACATGCAAAGTACAGTTAGCCGAGAAATTGTTCTCGCAAGCGGCCCATCTGGTGCTGAACTCACCGATGCGCTCGAGCACAATGGAATATTGTACGTAGGCGGTTATCTTTCTGAAAACATCGATCGTCTTGATGTTGCATCTTCCGTATGGCTGACGCCGATTAGCATCGGTGATGCGGTTACTTCGCTAGCATTAGCAGGAAACACACTCATTGCTGGTACACAGAGTGATGGGCTCTTTTTGATTGAAAACGATTCAATTCGAGCAAACATCCCTGCCGGCGTCGATGAAGATTCCAATTCAAATTATATTGTCGACATTGCAGCGATTGGAGATTGTGCAAGTGTTGCAGGTTGTCAAGTTCTCTTCATACAAGGACAAAACACGGCATATCGGGTGGATGTTGATTCAACATCTGTCGGCTCAGCAAATCTTCTCACATCCGATTATCTCCTAACGGGGCAAGTCGCCACCTACGCAGGTATTGGCTACTGGTCCTCCGATGAAGGTCTTCTTCGGTACGATGTTTCGAACAACACCTTCCTCGCCCCATGGGGTTCAACGGGAGTGAACGGTGTTGACAATGCACCGGTAGCAGTAGTAGGAGATGTTCTCCACATGGGTTTGGCTGGTTACGGCGTGGCACGAAAGGATCTGACAACAGGAGAAATTCTTACTCCAATAAATTCCGGAAACAGCATCATGAATTCAAACAATATCTTTGCATTGGAGGTTAACGGTAACGATCTCTGGATTGGGACGCAACTTGGTGGCTTCATATGGGACGGATCGTCAATGAGCAAACTAACCTCTGGGAACGACTGGACCCGTCGTCCATCCCAACACTTCGATTTTGAATACGATGGGAATTGGATGTATGCAGGGACCAACATAGGTGTTTGCCGATATTCTCCAAGCAACGGTGCAATCGATGATTGCCTAAACGTATACGACGGCATGCCGAACTGGGCCACCTATGTTGTTGGTGTAAACAGCACCACGGTTTTTGGCGGAACCTTCAGCGGTGTTGGTCTCATCGACAAAAGCAGCTTCAGTGTTGAGGATGAATGGGTAGCAACCGACTCAACTTCTGACGCCATCGTTGAAGTCATCGATGACATCGCCTACATTGGCTTAACAGGTATTGGTGTTGCTCGATGGGACATCAGCAACAGTGAATGGCTCACGACATGGACGGACGATAACGCGCTCGATGATGGGAACGAAGATGTCACAGCGCTGATTGCTGATGTTCGGCCCGGTTACATCTGGATCGGTGGCGAAGACGGTTTCCAACTTCTTGGCACTGCAAACGGTACGGAATTCTATGACATTGAGAAATCAAATTCGCTCTACTCTGGCAATGGTGATCCATACGATTTAACCATGTACGGTTACACAATGTATTACCATCAAGGTGCCTCTAGTGACAGCATCTATGGAATCGATGTTGCGAACTTCACCTCTATTTCTCCTCTCGATGCTGGACAGCGAATCGGAGAGAATGGGGGCGATATCGTTGGTCTGGAGATAATTGGCGACACATTGCTTGCAAGTGTCGTTTCAGGGCAGTGGTGGAATCAAGATGGAAGCGGAGGAATCGTTCAATACGATCTTCAAACCAATTCATGGAATTCTTCAATCCTGCCTACTGGTCAAGTCGATCGAGTGACAGCATTCGAATCCTCAAGCGGCCATACGTGGATTTCCTGGGGCGAAATTGGCCTTGAAGTTTACAGCCCAAGTGGAACAAAACTTGGTTTCTGGGATAATCTTGAATTTCCAATTCGAGAGATTATCGAGTACGATGGGCTCATACTCTTCGCTACAGAGGATGGAGTCGAACGTTTCAATGAAACATCATTTTCTTGGGAATCTACGTGGACGCCTGGAAACGGGTTGCCAAACAACATGGGTGACTGGGTTGGTGAGCTTTGGACCGATGGGCAACATCTGTTGGTTGGTTCAGCAAGTTTCGCTGGATGGGGAGGATTCCAACGAGGAACCGTAGGTCATCTGAATGCAACCGGGGATTGGTCGACATTTAATACAGGGCAAAATGGAATACCTAACGGCTACCCTCTCTCAGTGAGCCAATGCGGTGCGTACGTTTACATCGGTCTGTTCAACAACAACGGCGGTGTTGTTTACATGGACCTCAACACTTCAACAGTTCAAGGCTCTTTCACTACTTCTGTTTTGAGCAGCGGGCGCGTGGCTGCGGTAACCTGTGATTCAGTTGATACTCTGTACGTAGGCTACGATGCTGAAGGAGAGGGAATCTCGAAGTATGACACTTCCAGCCAATCCTGGTTAGCTAAAATCACGACAGCTTCGAACAACCTTCCCGAAGATCCTGTGTGGCTCGATGCTATGGATTACTCCAACGGCAAACTCATGATTGGTTACGATGATTCTGGCGGGTTTGCTGTTGTTTCAACTCGAGGAGCGATAACCGGTCAAGCCAGTGTTCAACTTGTGGGTACGCCAGTTACATCGGTCAAACACACGGGAACTGAATGGCTTATTGGCCAAGCAGGTGAAGCAAGTGGGTACTCGCGAGTGGACATTCTGGGCAGTTCGGGATTGTACACTGCGTTTGAATTGCCGGCACTGGTAAGTGGAAACGTTCGTTCGATGGTAAGTGACGGTTCGAAGATATGGGTTGCAACCGAATCCTCTTCAGGCGGTGGTGGAAATGGAGGAGGTCAAGGAACGGCAGGAATCCTCCAAGGTTCGTTCAATGCAACCGGAGGTATCGATTGGGAAGAGGGATGGGCGCTTCCGTTCTTCACCAAAATAGGAGACATGATGATGGATGGAACAACCATCTACATCTCAACCACGGGAAGCGGACTGTTCACGCTCGATACCATCGGTGGAACATTGCAAAAACAAGCGGGATCAATCCATGACGAACTGGGTGGTTTGGATATGCACCAGTCGAACGGTGTATCAACACTGTATGTTGGCCTACTTGGGACCTTCTCAACCGCTGCAGGTATACAAGCATTCGACATTGCAACACAGCAGTTCGGAAACGGCTATCTTCTCTCAGGATTACCCTCTGATAACATTCAAGGATTTGCGGTTTCAAACGACCACGTCTATGTTGCCACACAAAACGGAATCGGTCGATGGAACATGACTGCGAATGACTGGGACAATCCCCTCACAACTGCAGATGGACTCCCCTCGTCCAATATCGAAGACATAAAATTCATCTCAAACACACTTTACATTGCGTCATCCAGCGGCCTATCACAATACGTTCCTACAACAGGTGCAATAAGCACCAATACAACCGCTGATGGTTTACTAGGAAACTCCGTTTGGTCGATTGAGACCTACGCTCCGCAGGGTGTGAATCAGCCCGTTCAACTGGTTTTAGGTCATGATGGAGCGGGCTCAGAACGACCTGGGGCTTCCTTCGTCGATGCCTCGTCAAATTCCGTCCTTGAAACCCATCGCTTTGACCAACTTCCATCAAATTACGTTACCGCTGTTGCATCCGACTTTGCTGGACTTCACATTGCAACCGATGTGGGACCGTTAATTCATTACAACGGACTCACAAAGGAATTCAAAGACGGTTTAGCAAGCTTCCAACTACCGTCTTGGCCAATTTACAGAATGAGCAGCGACGGTACACATGTTATGCTAATGGGATTGAATGCAATGACAATCGTTGAAGCACAGACAGCCACTCATTCAAGTGTTAAATCTGCAACCGTTCAGAACCCAACAAACGTCGCCGTGGGTACAAACGGCTTCTGGTTAACAACCAGTGATGCTGGATTACGAGGATGGACACCCGCAACAGCATTCGATGAAATGGAGCGAGAAACTGTTCGCTATGCAAATCCACTCAACATCGGATTCAACTCGCAATACATGGACATCTCAAACATGACTCATCCGGGTTATGCCATCGAACTTGTTTCACCCGGTAGCCCGATCTCTCTCAATTCGTCTCTAGGACAAGCCGGTGTGCATGGATTGCTGTTCCAAACTGTCCCGCTCATCATGACGTCTCCAGTATCAAACGCAGCCGTTTGGGCAAACTCGGTTGCTTTGAGATACGATGCAGTCCTTGAATTGAACAACACTTCCGGCGTTGAAAATGGTCTTCAACTTGCCATCAACAACGGGCAACTGATCAATGGGACTCGTTTCGTACCGATCAAATTGATTGCTCCTTCAAACGGATCAATTGAGGTGCGTCTAACTTACGACTGGGTGCGTTTGGATACGCCCGTTGAAATCGTTGACATGTACGACCGACCGGATGATGGCGGAGGTGCACTTACCGTTGAATGGACGTTGGTTCACGATTCCGACTTCAGCCGATACCTTGTCTATGTCAACGATCAGCCTTGGACCGTTTTACCAAGCGACATTGATTTGGCCGGCCGTATTATCGATAAATCCGAATCGATTCACAGTCGGCTAAGAGCTGACGTAACGACAGCAAACGGTGTTCCTTTGGTCGATGGAGAAGATTACTACGCGCTCGTTGTTGTTGAATACAACAACGGAAGATACGGTTTGCCAAGCCAAGTTTTCGGACCCGTAACCACCAGCAATGAAGTTCCCACACCACCTCTCTGGGCTGCGGCCCAACCTATGAACGGTGGTGTCGCTGGGGATCTAGAGACGGAATGGGCGAGATGTACCGCTTTAGATCTCTTGGAAACCCGTATTTATGCCTCAACTCAACCCATGTCAAACGTACTTGGCCTGACCGCCACCACAACCGTACTACCAACGGAAGGAAACACAACCATCCTCAATTTGGACCCTGGAAAACCGTACTGGCTTGGTTTCACATGCGTGGACACCATCGGTCAGGAGAATCTCATGAATGCAACCATCATTGGACCAGTCGTTCCAACGGGAGGTGTTGATGATGGAATCCCTCCAGCAAAACTCGAGAACGTCTGGGCGATTGATACACCGGATGATGAGGGCGGTCGCATCACAGTTGGGTGGGACATCAGCGATGCTGATGATTGTGCGTACTACGTCGTTTACATGATAACTGACGTCGTTTTCGCAACCTATCCATCCTCCGTCGCTGGATTTTCAGAATCTGCTGTTGTCAACAGTTGTAGCGAAAATTCAACCATAGTCTCGCAACTCAACGACAACCCCTTAGTCAATGGTTTGGAATATTACATTGGTGTAGTGGCCTTCGACACATGGTTGAACAACAACCCAAACAGTGTTGAAATTGTTACAGCGACTCCCCTCGACAATTCCGATGGGGCGTCAATACCTCCAGCTCGAATTGAAAGCATACAAGCATACGACCATCCTGATGATGATGGAACTGCGATTGACGTCGTTTGGTCCATTTCGAATGCTGGCGACTTCAGCAAATACGTTGTTTGGGCTGCGGATAAGCCAGTAGACGATGTGGGATATCTCTGGAATGCATATGGAGACAACCCAGAAACGTGTGGCTGTATTGTTCTTGATAGACAGTGGATTGACGAAGAAAAGAATCCTATTGAACTGACGTTAAACACTGCGCTCTACGGACCACCAGAAAACACTGATATGTTTGGGCCCTTGGATGAGCCAGGTTTAATCCGTCCAGGCATTGAATTATTCGTTACCGTGACGGTCCACGACCTGCAAGGCGATGTTTACACGGATTCGTTGCTCTCTGCAAGTGTGGTTCCAATTGACAACTTTGAGGATACAACTCCGCCCCCGCGTTTGGACAATCTAACCTTACGTGATCGGCCGATGGATGACGGTTCTGCTCTACTTCTCGAATTTGGCCTATCGGAAGCCAGCGACGTTGAAAAATACGAAATCTATGCCGCACCTTGGTCGTTTGCAGGTGTTGGTTTTGGGGCAGCTGACGGTCCAGTCGACCCATCCCTAACCCTTGAAAGTCGCGCACCAAATCTTCCTGTTACTCTCACACAACTTGCAGGTAATTTTGAGGTTCTTCCTGAACAAGAAATCTGGGTTGCCGTCGTACCCGTCGACTCCGCAGGAAACTCGATTACATCCGATTTGAATGTCGTGTCGGCAATACCAATAGATGACAACGTTACCGATCCTGGTGGTTTCCTTCCAAGTATTGATGGCATTACTTTAATTTGGGAGGAAGAGACAAACATCCGCGTAACATGGGACCCTTCCAATGATGTTAATGTGGAAGGATACATGATCCACATCAGGTCCGAAGATTTCACCGATATATCGGATGCGATTCCAGTAGGTGAAGAGTACATTCTCAATGAATTGTTGATTACCAAGGAAAACTTCCCCGAACTGGTCAATTCCTCGGCTTGGTTTATTTCAGTAACAACCTTCGACAGCAATGGAATAGTGAAACAATCCGTCGATGCGAAAAAGATCAACCCTGTGGATGCACCCAACCTGCTCTCAGAGGAGCCAAGCTCAGAGAGTGGATTTGAATCCTTACTCACAACCCCCAACCTTATTGTTGCAGGCCTCCTTGTCGTTTCCCTCTTCCTCTTGCTTGCCATTGTCCGAGGGCGTGGAAGAAAGTCACAACGAGACAAAGAGTGGGAGATTCAAACAGCAACTTGGGGAATTGCAGATGATCCGTGGGATACGCCCTCGCAAAACTATGTCCCACCACCACCAACAACACCAGCCCAAGCAGAATCACTCTTCCAAGCAGCTGATAGAATCGAAAGTGGCAATACAGGCCGTGAGGAGTACATCCCCTCCCGTCCTGTCATGAGCCCCGTCCGACCCGTTGTCGATAATGCATTGCTCGATGATTTAAACGCGGATACTCCTCGGAAAACCTCCAATTCGGAACTTGACACGTCGTTTTTGGACGACTTGTTGTGATACCGAGATGCTCAAGGCATAGAGGGAAGAGGGGCAGACATGAGCAAGGGTAGTGAAAGTCCTCGCTCCTCCGTTTTTACGACCATGGTCTTCTCAAAAAACCGAGGCGTCCTGTTGTTGAAACCGCATCTAAATCGTATGAGAGATCACGCAACGAAATTGAAAATTGACGGTTCTGCAATTGCACAACAATCGATTCAAAATCTTCTGCAAAACCAACCCCCAAAAATTGACGAGGGGCTTGTTCGAATTGAATGTTCAAGTACCTTGCAAATGAAAGTGAGCTATCGACCGTTTGGAATTCGGAATGAGTACGTTGATGCTGTCACTGTCCCAAGCCCTCTTTGGCCTGCACGTATTGCTGGAACAAAGCACGGGGCTTGGTCAGCATACCATGCGGCTAAACTTCATGCGAACAAAGCCGGAGCGGATTTGGCCTTGATGATTCATGAACATTCCATCGTTGATGGCGATCGTTGCACACCGCTTGTGATGGATGAGGATGGCATCATTTGGTTCAGCGACTCTCCTTTTTCAGTAGAATCAATAACGCTTAATGCGTTGAAATCAACGTTACTTGCTGAGGGTTACCACCTTCAATCAGGGAAATTAAACGAAAGGCTGGTTGCTCGTTGTGCTGAACTCGTTGCTGTTGGAAGTGGAATCGGTGTTGTCAAAATCGAATCTATCGATGGAGAAGCGGTCGGTGAAGATGGGATGAATCTCTTCAGTACCTGCAAATCAATGATTGAACGGATTGAAAATGATCCCAACAACTGGACGGGGAGGTGGGAATGATGCCCTTAGATTCTGTTCGTCAGAAACTCATCGATAAGGGTCTTCTTGGTTACAACGCGGCCACGTATGGAGGCCCTGATGAACTGATGCTTGTTTCATCTGGACCGACCAGTCACCTTTCTCGATTTTCTTTATTATGTGGCCCTTCAAAAAAGAGGGTTTTGATTCGACAACCGTCAAGGAAAGTGCTACCCGTTGCTCAAACCCACTCGCCACTTTCTGGAAACATCCAATTGCAAGAAGGGGTGGAGTTCACCTTTCAGAAGCAATTTTGGGATGGTTCTAACTGGAAATCAGAGAAAGTAATTTTCAGCAATTCGCTCGCAGATGGTTTGAGAAAACTCTGCACCAATGGGATTTCGTCTTTTCTTCATACTACAAACGATGAGAAGCCCTTCATCAAGCCATTTTGGGCTGGTGCTTTATCTTACGATTTGTTGCAGATGACTCAGCCAATTCGACTGCAGCATCCACCAGAAGAAGACGAATTGCTTTGCATTTTATGGGAAATTCAGAACTGTGTTGTTCATAACAAAACAAGTGACAAATTAACGGTTTTATCCAGCGACACTTCATGGTGGGAAGCGGTTGAACAATGCCTTGAAGGAATCTCTTTTGATTTTGAACGAACATTGTTGAAAATAAGTGAGGAACCGAAGACAAACTGTTCGGACCTTGAGCACGAAGAAATTGTCAAGGCCGTACAATCCTCAATTGTTGATGGACAACTGTATCAATTGAACTACGGGCGTACATGGGAAGGCGAAGTGGCGTCCGAGCCCTGGGATTTATTCTGCCATTCCATAGCCTCAAATCCTGCTCCTTATTCCGGTTTTTTGCACATGAAAGATGAATCTTTTGCGCTAATTTCAGCCTCTCCAGAGTCGCTGTTATCAACGGAAGACGGCATCATCACAACGGCACCAATCAAGGGAACTGTTCCAAGAGGAGCATCAGAAGCTGAAGAATTGCTTCTTCGTGAGGACATGATTTCCGATCGCAAGGAACGTGCTGAACATCGAATGCTTGTTGACCTGATGCGCAACGATGTCGGTCGAATCGCACAACCAAATCAGGTCTGGGTTGAGCGATTTGATGTTGAAGCATATGCGGAGGTACAACACCTCGTTTCTCGAATAAAAGGACGTTTAAGTGAGCATGTCGATGTTTTTGATGCAATCGAGAACATCTTTCCTGGCGGTTCAATCACAGGCTGCCCCCGCACTGTAGTCTGCGCCGCTATCGATGAATTGGAGCAGAAATCTCGTTCGTTCTGGACTGGATCAATGGGTTGGTTTGAGCCGTCCACTGGATCGTCATCTTGGAACATCTTGATTCGCACTGCAGAGCTTCACAAAAAAAGGGATTTATGGCATTCTCGAGTTACTGCTGGGGGTGGCATTACCATCGAATCCAATCCGAAATCAGAGGTTGCTGAAGCAAAGTGGAAAGCAAATGCGCTTCTAAGATCATGCGGATGGATTGAGAATTCGGACCCTTCATCTGTAGGAAAGAGTATACACATACATCCCTTGCCTCTAGAAAATAAACAGTCAAATCACACGGTTACAACCTCAATCCGCACAAAAGAATTCAAGAAAAATGCCGTGCTCCTTATCGATAATCTCGATTCGTTCACCTACAACATCGCCCACAGCATCGCAGGGCTTGGGCACCATGTGAACATCGTCTCTGGAAGAACGAATTCCCCACTGTCCGCAACCAATCTCATTGCAGATCTGAAACCTTCCCATATCATACTTGGCCCTGGACCCGGATGGCCTCAAGATAGCCCATTAACAATGGATTTCGCAGCCTTAGCATTCCAGAATAAAACACCGCCGCTTCTTGGTATATGTCTTGGACATCAAGCGATCGGTTTGGTATCAGGATTGGATTTGGTTCCAAGTCCAATCGGGCCTGTTCATGGAACGCCTGTAAAATGTTTGCACAGCAATACCGGCTTGTTTCGGGGATTAAACGAAGTCTCCATGACCCGCTACAACTCTCTGACGCATCTCACCGCTGGTTGCAACACGAGCAAAGACATTGTAATCGATGCAACAGACGACACAAAGTCACTTGTTCTTGCCTTCCATTGCGAAAATGCTCCTGTATTTGGAGTTCAATTTCATCCAGAGTCTGTTGGAAGTCAATCAGGAAGCCGCATCCTGTCGAATTTTCTAACGCAATAAGCGTATGGTTGAAATGACGGTAGCCATTAGGCTGTAAGGAGGGAGAAAGTGCCAATCTGTCGACTGTGCTCGGGAACATACCCCCGTGAATTTTTCATCCATGGGAATGGTCCGAACACACAAGTCTGCTCACGATGCGGGGTTGAGCAGGGTTTCATCAGCAAAGAAGATGCAGCAAATCTCTACGATGAAACCTTGAAATCTGCACGTTTGAGCACCGTAACCCGCCGATACCGGCCCTTTCTCTATCTGACTGTGTTATGGGGCATCTACATTACAACCGTTCGAAGCATCAATCCATGGGGATGGTATATGCTGATCATGCTCACGATTCTTACACTCGCATCAGCTGTACTTTTCTTTACAAGCGCCGCACGATATTCCAGCACGCTTTCTCGGCTCACACCTGATTTTGAACGTCCAAAAGGGCATTGAAGTATCACTTTGAGTGAATTCGGAGGACATCTCCATCTGAGAGTTCGTGCTCCGCACCAACTATCCTCCTTGTCCTTCCGTCTACTGCTTTGATAAATCCATCACCAAGATCGGAATGAACCTTGTAAGCCAGTTGTTTTGCTTGCAGACCGTTCTGAACCACGAACGCGTCTGGTAGCACATTACCGTCTCCGTCCGTCCATTGATTTTCGTCTTGCACGGGGTACACAACAATACGGGATAGTTCATCAAAAAGAACTTCATCAAGGATTTTCATTACTCCTGTGCCTTGTAATTTTGTTACGCGTTCAGAAAGCACAGAGAGGCCTTTTCTCTGTGCTTCACTTACCGTTTGTTCTCGATTCAATTCAAAAGTTGATGACCCTGCTTCGTAATGGATGTAATCGGCCTTGTTGGCTTGACGTAATGCTAACTCAGTTTCAGCTGAACACGGCGTGAAATAGGGAAGCAGACTCTCCAAATGTTCTATTACACCCTCTGGGGCGAGATCGGCTTTGTTTCCTGCAACAAATATTGGAAACAATTGTTTCCTAAGAGAGGATGCCAGTAATGTCAATATGTCATCGGTCCAATCCCATGGAGCCGATATGTCCTTGTGGTTTTTCGCAAAGGCATCGTAAGCGCGTTGACAAAGAGGAAATGTCGCGCCTAAACCAGACAAGCGTTCCTGAAGAAATTGAGTGAATCCTTTGACTCCTTCCGCTTGAATTCGACGAGCTCCTCGCGACCAACCATTTTTGATCAGGCCAAGGATCCATGCGTCTATCTCATCAACAAGGAATGTTACCTCTGAGAGAGCCTGCTCAATAGCTTGTTCTTTTGTAGCATTCAAACCCGTTGGATTGCCTTCGGAATCCGTTGTTCCTGCAACATCAATGACATGGATCAGCGCATCACAATCTGCCAAATCTGAAAGGAAGGCGTTGCCACGACCACGTCCTTGACTTGCCCCAGGTACAAGTCCTGCAACATCGACCAGCATGCAAGGAACATAGCGTCGGTATCCCTTACAGGAACCAGTACGGGGGTTGCAAATACTACCACTCCGACCGTCGTCCAACTCGGAGCGGCCATCCTGCTCAAGACGTTGACGAAGTTCTTTGCAAGGACAAGGCTTACGACTTGGAATGAATGAGAATCCAACATTTGGTTCAATGGTGCAAAAGGGATAGTTCGCAATATCTACTGGTATGAGGGTTGAAGCCGCAAAAAACGTCGATTTACCGACATTTGGTTTGCCAACCAATCCAATTCGCACGGTTTGACCGCCTCGCTTCACTCTTCTTCTGACGTACCTGAACGAATCCGGCCGATTGTAATATCAAGTTCAGGCAGGTTAACTCGGCCATCGCCGTCGAAATCAATCAGTTCCATCAGTTTCTCAACATCCCATGGTGGAAGGTCAGCGATGTCTGCACTCCGTAAGGCTTGTTGAAGTTCATAACCGTCAATAAAACCTGAATCGTCAAGATCAATCGAACGGAAGAATTGAAAAATGCTCATTTCTTTCTTTTCAAGATAGTCTGAAAGCATCTCCAGTTCATTACGTTCAACTGGGAACTCATCAATCTCGTCATTGTGCAACGTAGACGAAACATCAATGATGGTCATTCCGCCTTCATCTTCAACATCTGCTCCAACAACAAGAATTGTGTCCACTCCGACTCCTCGTTGCAGGAGTTTGCGAATTGAGGATTCTCCCCGTTGCATGGAGTAACGTGAAATATCCGAGGTTTTCGAGACTGTTGGATCTATCTTCATCCCACCAACCGAGGTCCGAATAAGATTAAGGAACAAGAGAATAACGCCGATGGAACCAAAATAAAACAGCACAGCAGCGGTTAGACTAAAACCTCCATCCGTCATTATGACATCTTCACTACCCGAATCGAGAAGAGCTTTCTCTGTGAAATCTCCCATAAGTTTTGCAACCGTTGAGGTCACTCCACCAAACGCAATGAGCATGGTTGAAAGTGATGCGGATGAGGGAGAGGCGAGTTCACGCCCTCCCGCCAATGGGTAGGATTCTGCAATGCAGGCGACAGCCATGAGGCCACCAACAGTCCACATGAATCCGAGATCAACAGTGTTTGCCATATCATTCAAGGCGCCAAGGCCGATAAACACGTCCAAAGATGTGAAGTAACCACCAATTGCATACAGTGGGAAGAACACCATTGCGAGTGTTGCTGCCAATGCACCTGGTCGCGAAACAACGCCCGTTGCGTTTCCTAGCGAGGTCATGATGATGTTCACGGAGCCTGCCATGATTGGTAGAAGTGCAAGAGTCATCAAAATTGCTCCTAGGTTTTCAAGCAGCATCCCTGCATCTGCAGGAGACAATATGAATGGAGGCAATGTCATGAACAGCAACAGAAGACTTGCTTTTGTCATCGAATCCGACCAAATTGGTCGACTTGCTGCACGAGGAACAACGTGGTAAGCAACAGCAAAGATGAGGGCAATGATTGTCCATGATTGTGACATGCGTTCTCCAAGCCAAACGGTTTGAGTGGAACCGGCAAGTTCTCCGAAGAATCGAAATTGAGAGCCGAAAATAAACGATGCAAGTGCCATAAACAGGAACCAGTTGCTAGCGGAAATGACGTCTCCTCTTCTTCGAGAAACGGTAAGCAGGACATTGATCATCACAGCAATGGTAATTACAGAACGCAAGGCGTGCATAAACAGAATGTGAATCAATTTTTCATTTGCATCAGAAAGAGTAACAAGAAGACCAACAATGGTTGGGAGAAGCATCGATGAGATGGTCAAGACCGAGAAAAGAATCCCTGTCAAACTTGCATTCGCCTCACTTGCGAGTCGTCCATCTCCTGCACGTGCAGCCGCAACGAATCCTCCTCCAATAAGAATCGAGGTCAGCCCTGTGGTAAGGGTCACGTACACGAATGTATCCAGTGCACTTCCATCATCATAGGACCAGCCTATGCTGGCGAGAGAGTCAAGCGCAGTACCATCATAATCGTGCCAAAGCGCAAGAAATGTTCCAATTGCTGCAAATGTGAGCCAAATCATTCCAAGGTTCATCCAGGTCTTTGACCCGCTTCCCTTGTCGTCATTGAACAAATCTACGATTCCAGCAGGTGCTTTGGTTAAGAGGAACAGCCCAAACTGGTGCATGGGTTCGGCCATATTGCCGATTCCGCGTTGGACATAATATGTTGCAAATCCAATGACTGTGAAAAAGAAAAAGAGTGCAATGAATACTGCTTCCATCTCTTTCACCTCAGTCTGCAAGAACCTCTCCAGCAAGCGTGGAAACAATTGCTCCTAGAGCGATAATGAAACCAAGAAGGTAATACCAGATTCCTGAGCCACCAAGATTTGACATCAACGGGACAATATCTCCGATGACTGGGATGTTATCCCACCCAAAAATTGTGCTAAAGAGGCCAAACATACCAATGGTAACAACCGATAGCAGTACCAAAATGATGCGGCTAGACGAGGGTTCTGCAGTACCAATTACTGCATCAGGGAGTTCCGTACTGTTTGACATACCTTGGCCTCAGGCACCCAAGATGGATAATCAAGCGAATTGAATCGCGATGATAAACATTCACCAATGGTTACTATTGAACCGATTAATAAATCATCTTGGTTATGGAGAACGAAGGACCTCTGAAAGTATGCCGCGACGTGGTATTGATGTGCCTAATGGTACCGGTATGGCTCGATCGTTGGTTAATTCTTGGTCCCAACGCTTTTTGCATTCACAATCCAAACCATTGAATTCATCCAATGAACCCGAGACAGCATACCGCTCGATGGCTGCAACCACCTCTGAATCGCATTGCCCACAGTTGTGGGATCCACGAATCTTACCGCCTGCTGTCGGATGAATAATCAATCGAGAGACTTGATCCTCATCGCCGTTTTTTCCACCATTTGGATGGACAATTCGATGGCTGAGTTGGATAAGTTCAACCAACGACCAAAGCCATGGGGGGCGGTACTCACGATGACGATGAAGACGATCAATGACCGTACCTCGTTGGATGTTCATGGGATTAATCGATATCTCATGACTTTGCTCTGCGACTGCCTCAATCCATCGAACACAGTGGTCGAGTGCGTCAGCCTCACTCATGAAAGGTGGTTTAAACATCAAATACGTCTTAATTCGGAGGTTATACTTTTGAAGACGTTCAACCGCACGATCCCATGAAGCAGCCGTGAACCCCTTGTTCACATGAAATCGCAACACTTCATCGTCGTATGCTTCAAGTCCTATGGCAACTGTAAAATTCGGATTAATCGTAGTAGCCCACTCCAACTTCGCTTCAGTAATCTGCTCAGTTCTGCTCTCAACAATCAACTCTTTACCAAGTTCAAAGCAGTCTCTTAAGACGGTCTCTTGGAAATCAACTGGGATTTCTCGATCCTCAAGCAACGAACCTGAGGTGTATACTTTGACCATTGAATGGCCTTCGAAATTGTTGAATTTCTCTTTGGCATGTTCCCATTGTGAATGGAGATCTGCACTCGTGACATCGTCCCGTGTATCGTTGAAGTATCCACAAAATGTGCAACCTGAAGACCACCACCAATGGCATCCCTTCGTCCGAAGAATGACGGTAACCGCTGAACAAGGTGTTCCATCGATGGTCATTTCCGGCGTTGAATAAACCGTCGCAGGGAACGAAGCGTCCCACGACTGTTGACGTTCCTTTGCCCAGGGAGTGTTTGCTGGAGCTTTGACAAGGTGATGGATTTTGAGACTTTTTGAATCATCACCAAGGATTGTAATTCCTCTCTTTGATGGTATGGTCGCACCCCCGTCATTCTTCCTCGCGGATTCTCTTGAATATAATATCAGCACCCGCCTTGACAAATTGTCCTTTAGGATATTGAGGGTGTTTGTCCTCTGCTGAGAGTACTTGTGGCTCGTAATGAGCCGCTGGGACCCGCACATCAACGCGACTTCCAAGACGGATCATCCCGTATCGTTCACCTCTACGAAGCTCATCGCCAATTCCTTTCCATGGAACAATTGTGCGGGCAAGAGCCCCTGATATTTGCATGACCTCGATTCGCTCGCCAGATTTGGACTCAAAGACCGTGCGAACGCGCTCGTTGTATTCACTTTCTTTACGGTATGCAGGGGCAAAAGGCCCTCGGCGACGGCCTTTTCCTGTCCGATGTTCCATGGCAACAATGCTTGATGCGAACGGAGCTCGGTTAACGTGAACATCGAGTGGTGACATGAATATCGCAACGCGCCACACATCCGTATCTCTCGGACTATCATCAACTGAGGAAAACCGCTGTTCCGTTTCAAATGAAAGCGGATCATTGCATGGTTGGGGATACCAATCACCGGTATTTTCATCATGCTCAAGACTGCCCGCATCACGCTCAGCATTTGATGGGCGTCGGCCGTTTGCTCGTTCCCTACGAACAAACATGACATGCCCGTCTGCCGGCGAAACGAGTAAACCTGCCTCTTGCGGGATAGGGCGATCTGGATCTCGCCAGAAATTTGCGAAGAATACGGCCACCATCAAACAAAGAACGCCCAGGAGCGGCATAAGACCGTTGAGCGAATCAAGATAAATGCCTCCTACAAGGATTGCAAGGCCTGCAATTGCAAATGTTGCTACGGGGGCGTGCCCCCCTTGAGCAAGGCCTGCCAAGACGAGTCACCTCAATTATCGGCCCATGGGTCGGCGTCAGAATCCCATGTTGCCCCAGCATCATCGACTGCTTCCGCTTCAACATCTGGTGATTCTTCATCAACGGGTGCTTCCTCTACTGCGGGTGTTTCTTGTTCAGCAGGTGCTTCTTCATCGGCAGGTGCTTCTTCATCAACGATTTCAGCCACCTCGCCAGTACCCTCTTCGATAACTGCTTCGGCCTCTTCAACAGTCATTTCAGCAGCACGTGCTTCGACCATTTCGTCCATACGCTCTGTAAACGCACGAGACATGTGTTGAGATTCACGCTCAGCCTCAACGGCTCTTTCAATCATATCGTAACGTTCCTTGATGGCTTTGTTAAGTTCTTCAAAAAGCGTCATATGAGCAACGTACCAATCATCGCGAGCTTTCATTTCGGTAACAGCAAGCTTCAGATCGTTGTCCAGCTCTTCTGCGATACCGAAAACTTTCCCTAACCGATCTTTTTCTCGAGAATATTTCTCTTCCATCGTTTGCAATGCAGGTTCGAGATGTTCAACTCGCTTGTCCGCTTTTGTCGCCTTCATTTCAAGTTCGCGGATGCGGAAATCTTTCTCTGCAATCAACGACTCTTGCGCTTCTCGTTCGATTTCTTTATCGATGATTTCTTTCTCAAGAACCTCAATTTCTGCTCGTGCATCGACCAATTCTTTCTCTTGAGTTTCATATGCTGCGAAGAGTTTCTTCAAACGGTCTGTTTCAGTTGCAAGAGCCTCTTCTAGTTGATCTATACGGACTTCAGGGGTGAGGGTTCCTTCTTCACTCATTTTTTCACCCGGAGGAATGCCTCCAGTTTGACCCAGCCACCTTTACCCTATGAAGCCGACGCTTGGTTGAGGAGGATAATTCGCTTCTTACTCAAATGTTGTCAATCCCATCAAAATTTCTGTTTTGGGCCTCGTGGGAACAAGAATCGACTTGGTTTTTGGACCTCTCCATCTTCCAGTTTTTTCTTTCTAGGCCGCATAAACGCAAGGAGAACAACCAAAGCGACTCCGGCTGCAATCAGATAAGTCGTAGTCCCGAGAATCGAAGAGGATTCTGCTGAACGCGTCTCATCGTTAGGATAGGCATCGCTGTTGTCGCCAACGCCGTCACCGTCCGTGTCTGTAGTTTCGGAAGCATCGTTTGGGAAAGCATCCAAAGAATCGGCGATTCCATCGCCATCCGAATCGATTTCAATAATTTCGATTGAATTTCTAACCACTACATGTTCTCGAATACCACCGATTTTAATCAATGTAATCTGTAAATCGTACATCGACAATGTGGCTGATTGCGGTGCTGTAACTTCCAATTTCCACACGTTGTCTTCACCCGATATTACCCTACCACGCAGTCCTGAACTTTCTTCCCAAGTGTACAATGGTGCAGGCCCTGTTAGAGATGCGAAGGGGGCACTGTTGTAGTCGACTTGATGAGGATAATTCTTATCGCCAGCCGGCCCGATACCCAATTTCCCGTTTTTGCTTCGACCCCAACAGAACATTGTTCCGTTCTCTGACAAACTACAGGTGTGGTCGTAGTTCAAGTTAAGATCAACAGCGTTATCGATAACTTCAACAAACATTGGAGTAAGATAGATGCCCCCACTTACACCGATTCCCAAACGTCCGTGATTGTTGTGACCCCAACAGTACGTGCTTGAATTTTCTAAAATCGCACAACTGCTGTATGGTCCAACATCAACAGTGCGAGCTGTAGTCCCGTTTGGTAAATGCACATATACGGGTGTTGATGCATGAGTTGTTGAATTGTCTCCTAACTGTCCGTAGTTGTTCTGCCCCCAGCAGGTAATGGAACCGTTATCCAAAAGAGCGCATGAATGGTAATCGCCAACGGACAAGTCTGTTGCTGCCCTACCTTCTGGCAACTCTACGTTTGATGATGGGGCATGTGTGGTCGTACTCGTACCGCCGTCGCCTAATTGACCTAAGTTGTCTCTTCCCCAACACATAACTCCTCCGTCATCCATAAGCATGCATGTATGCGAATGTCCGGGTTCAACCTTGGCAACCTTCCGGTCGGCAGGCGTTGCAACAACTTGTGGAGTGTACTTATCGCTTGTTTCCGAATCTCCGTTCCCTAGTACGCCAAAGGCATCAGTTCCCCAGCACACCAGCGTGTCATCTTCAAGAATTGCGCAAGTGTGCCTAGATCCCATACCTATTGACTCAACACCTTTTCCATCAGGAAATTCGACTGTTGTACTCGGGGATTTGTACGTATTCGTGGAACCGTCTCCGCTTTGCCCATTCTCATTAAATCCCCAACAGCTCGCAGTGTTGTCATCGAGTATGATGCATGTTCGATGCTGTTTGGCGTAGATCTGCTCAATTGTCGCATCCTCATTAATTGAAACGTAGGAAATTGGTTTGTTGATCGATGTCTGCTGACCGCCATCGCCCAATTGGCCGTAATTATCGAGGCCCCAGCACATGGCTGAGCCGTTTTCAAGAAGGCCACAGGTGTGTTCGGCTCCTGTCGCTAGCACCGAGTACACATCTTCAGAATTATCTGAATCTGAGAGGATGAACTCGTATCGAATGGTTGATGTTCCAACGAAGTCGGATAAATCCAAATCACATTCCAAAGAGTCCGCTTGATTGACGACGCTCTCGGAGCATGTCAATTCTGGTTGTGCTACTTCCTCGGCGAACGCATGCATAGGTACGGTCAACATAAGCACGAAGCATAAACAGGCTTGGATTCCAACAGATTTGGGCCGACTGAATGGCTTGCTCATGTTACGACACACTCCTTCTCCCTTATTGACCCACTTACTTCGGTTACGTGCTTGAATCATATTCTTTCGGCCGAATCTGTTGCTTTAACCAAGGCCTTGGCAATGGGGACTTCTCCCATGGAGTGTCCAGCATCTGGAATGATGTACAATTTAGAATTGGGCAATTGTTTGTGCAACTCCCAAGCACTCTTTACTGGACAAACCATATCATAACGACCTTGCACGATAACGGTTGGAATTTCTTCTATCGTCCTTGTGTTGTTCAAGATGTAAGCCTCCTCAACGAAGATGGCGTTGATAAAATAATGACACTCAATACGGGCAAAGGCAACCGCAAAATCTAGATCTTCGGCCTTATCAAGATATTCGGGGTCAGGGAGCAATCGGCTTGTTGCCATTTCCCAACGAGTCCATTCCTTCGCTGCATTTCGTCGAACTTCGACATCATCACTGGTCAGGCGGCTGTAATAAGCGGAAATCAGAGCATGTTGTTCGTCTTTAGGAATGTGGTTGAGGTAAGGTTCAAAGGCATCGGGGAAGACATGGCTGGCTCCCTCTTGATAGAACCAATTCAGTTCGGAACGCCTGCACATAAAGATGCCTCGAAGGATAAATGAACGCACACGTTTCGGGTGCGAGATGCCATAAATGAGAGAAAGTGTTGAACCCCATGAACCCCCAAAGACATGCCACGTTTCAACATTCAAATGCTTCCTCAAGGCCTCAATATCAGAGACGAGGTGATTTGTTGTATTCTCCTCGAGACTGGCATAAGGCGTTGATTTACCACAACCGCGCTGATCGAACTGAATGATGTTCCACTTTTGTGGATCAAAATACTGACGATAAGAAGGCTGGCTCCCACCTCCTGGGCCTCCATGGATAACAATCACCGGGATTCCTTCAGGATTGCCTGCACATTCCCAAGCGATGGTGTGGTGGTCTGAAACCGAAAGCATTCCTTCAAGGTACGGTTCGATTTTCGGGTACAGAACGTCATCAAGGACTTGAGGGGTGATGCTCATGATGCAAGCGATGTGGCCATAGGTGATGTTGCTTTCGATGCCTTTTTTCGACGTACGTTCTCGTAGAACCATGAAGCAAGCAACAGACGTCTTCAACGAGTGGGTTCATCGGGGTAAGGATGAAGGGATGGAGCGTGGACACGCCCCAGCCGTAAAGGAAATGCTCGATGCAGCTCTAAACAAAGTGAGTTCAAATGGGACCGCCTTTGAATTTGCAGATTTAGGATGCGGAAATGGCTGGGTCGTTCGAATGGTCGCTGCGCATGCTGGTTGTGCATCTGCAGATGGATTCGATGGGGCGCAAAACATGATTGCTAAAGCAAAGAACATCGATTCGAAAAATGGCTATCACATCGCCATGTTTCCACAAACAAAACCACCAAAAAAATACGATCTTGTGCACTCTATGGAGTTCATTTACTACCTCCGTGAACCGAAGGTAATGTTGCAGTCCATTCATGATGATTGGTTATCCAATGGAGGTTGGGCCGTTATTGGAATCGATCATTATGCAGAAAACGAAGAAAGCCTAAGTTGGCCAGAAGCCCTCGATGTGCATATGTCCACATTTAGTGAGAAACAATGGATTGCTATGTGGCATGAAGTTGGATTTGAGGACGTACGTTCATGGCGAGCGGGTCAACAGTCTGGGAAATCTGGGACGCTTGCCATCATTGGGAAGAAGAATCAAAAGTGACCCCCAGAGCAAGATTTTGTGGACCGCACATTCTGATATCTCCATTAAAGAACGGGCACTTTTTACAGGTATCAAGAGCCTCGTTTGGAAGGCGTTTTGGCTCATCAACACCATTTGGATCCGCAGCAAGTCTCGCCATCCAATCGAGCAGGTTCAACAGCTCTTTGTTGGCTTCTTTGTACATGTTATCCGGCATTTGAACAAGGCGCCCTGTGCTCGCAATTAGCAGAGCAGGTGGGCGTATTTCTCGGCGCTTTCCTACCGCTTTTCTCTCCTCTTGTTCACGTAAAACCAAAGAGTACAACGTCAATTGAAGTCGGTGATTTCTCAACATCTCATGTTCTGCTTCGTTTTGTGGCTCCAACGAAAGCGGTTCGTTAAGCGATTCATGCAAAGGAGTTTGCTCCAAATTAACCTCTCGTGCCCCCGTGGTTTTCAAATCAACAATTTGCAACCAAGGACGGTCCCCCTCAACTCCAGCCAAAGCTAAATCGGCTTGACCCTCAAAGAGAATGTTAACCGCTTCAATCAACGTTTGATAGGATTCGTTAAGCTTGTTTATGGGCGTTTGGAGCAGCCCATCAAAATCGACGCGGTGATTGAAAACAAACGAAGCTTCTGTTCGCAAACCTTCAACCATGAGATTTTGTATGGCATCCCCAGCAACCAGTTTGCCCAATGCTCCATCTGTAAGACGTTTCGCCAGTTCGAACATTCGGTCACGTGCCTGTGTTTGTTCTTCAAAGGATAACCGATGCCACTCAGGATGAGAATGTGTCGCATCATCGAGTTCCTTGCGCGACAAGAGTTGATTGGGTTGAGAATTCAACCAAGCTGGCGCCAATTCATAACCGTTTGACTTCATTTGCGCAGGGTTCGCCAAACCAATCTCAACAAGTCTGTGAAACATCGATCCAAACGCAGTTGCCGATGGCCAACCGATAGGACCCGATACAACATCTTCCCCATTGGATCGGTCTTTTGTTTCAACCTCATTCGGAACATAAATAGAATTTGGCTGAATCATGAAAGGTTCGCTTTGCCAACCTTTAATGTGAGAAAGCCAATAACGACGTCGACATGAATGAGCCGTATCCAAACCATGTGCGGTCATCTTAAGAGTTGGGGATTGGACGAAATGAGTGGTTTCAACTTGAGTGTTTTGTATTGGTTTTTGTAATTGATTTTCGATGCTTGTCCAATCTGAAAGAACGGAGGTTGGTTTTTGTTTTACAAAACAACTTGGGTGATGGTAGAATCGCAATGATTGAAGTGATCCTTGCATGAACCCACTTGATTGGAAAAGAGCGTATGGGTCGAATTTCAACACCTGATCACCAAACTCTGACAAAACCTCTCCTTGAACATCACCATCGAGGGTCCATGGTTGATCTTGCTCAGAATGCAGACCCATATATCGGAATCCATCCAACATAAAATCACCCATGTTGTTTCCCTTGGAATTGATTTTCATTTCAATTGTTGAATCGGCATTCACCGAACAAGGCTTGTTTGGTGAACCAACGAAAATTAATCGGTCCTTAACTCTGGTCAGAGCAACATAGAATTGGCGGCGTAATTCAGCCTGATTTTGAGCCTTGTTCATTTGTTCTGCTAACATCCACAGGGCATCTTCTGGTTTGTTTTTTGACTTCCATGGCTGAATTCTACCGGCGATAACATCAGGTGTAATGAGCACGTTGTTTTGCGCTTCAATGCTTGAACTACGGCGCCCGGCTTCAAACAAACCTGTTACGATGACAACCGGTGCTTGAAGGCCTTTCGCTCCATGAATGGTCATTATTTGAACTGCTCCACTTGTTGGGGGTCCGCTCGCTTGTGGACCCTTACTACCTAGAGTGGAGAACGCTTTCATTTGGTCAAGGATTGCAATTGGTTCATGTCCATATTCTGCACCTAATCTCCTGAGCAATGCACACCATGTCTCTGCCACTTGTCGTTCGGATTCATCAGGAAATGCGACAAGTAAATCACTGTAATCAAGTGCAGCATCAAAGACGTCATAAATTGCACCATGATGGACTAAATTTGAACATGCTTCTAAGAATCTGCCTTGCGGTTGATCTTTGAAATAGTCTGCAATGTGGCGCCAATAATCTTCAACGTTACCTGTTCCGAGGATTTCTTCAATTTGAACGGAGGATGCACCTATAATTGAAGAACGCAATAAGATATGACTTGCATGTTTTGACCATGGCTTCGCAAGAAGTTCGAGTAACGCCATTAATGGCTGCACTACAGGTTGTTTGAGCAATTCTCCTTGTTTATCAGCCATAACCGGCAAGCCACGTGCCTGCAAGCGAGCGATGAGATCGGGTATGTGCTTACGGGAATGAACAAGAATCATCACATCCTCTGGTGAAATCGCATTCTCGGCCTCAATTTCAACAAACGCATGATTCTTTGCAGACCATACACGAGTGGTTGAACCTCGTACAAGAGACTCCAATCTCGAAGCAATTAATTCGTGTTCTAAATGACGTAAATTTGCATTTTCTGCATCAAACAGATTGTAGCCTTTGTTGAGATTAAGAGGCAGGGCATCCGTGGAGTTTTGCGTGGGTAGAAGCCACTCAAGAACTCCCATTCGGTCTGTTTCTCGGCCAGCATCAAGAGGTTGGGCGTTGGCATGAAAATCACCAGGGAATTGGTGATGCCGTACATCAAACGTGTCATCAAACACGTTGTTCAAGGTTTGAAGTAAACCTGGGGCTGTTCGGAAATTGGTTCTCAATTGGATATGGCCCTCGATACGTTCCACTGTTGCTTCATCACCGATTGCTAGTCCTGAATCATCTATACCAAACGGGACAAAACTCCACTGGGCAGATTGTTCGCTTCGTGAATAATCTGCAGCCTGAATGAAAGAACCGCCTTCGCCCCCTGCGCCAACGGGGCGGGGGTCACGACCGAAGCCTTCCTGAGTAAAGGCTTGCAAACGTGATTCGTTTCTTTCAATCCGATTTGTCATTCGTATTGCTGCAACCATCCGACGCATGACGGTCACCTCGGCTTGGCGGAATCGGTATATGCTTTGTTTCATGTCCCCAACAATGCAAATGGTTGGATCCCATGGCCCGGCAGGTGCAGGATGATTCTCAGAAATTCCATCCCTTCGGCCCCATAGACGAGAAAGGAGGCGAGCATGCTCGGGATTTGTGTCCTGATATTCATCGATGATGAATGCACGATATCGGGCTCGAATCTGCTTCAAAAGTGCGTATCTTCGGCGCAAATCAAGATGTTTTTCTTCTTCATTTTGCATTATCGACAGAGCTCTGCGAATATGATTATCCGACCACGGTTCATTTCCTAAATCGTCCAAAGCTTGTACTGCTTCTGGAGGATACCAATGGCGAACAATCGCAGGGCAACGGGAGAGCAATAGGTCTCCCACCATTGTTTGAACATCATCGAAATCGTGCGCCTCTTCTTGCGATTTTAGGTGACGAAGTAAATCCTGACAACCCAAATGAACTGTGTAAAGATCATTCAAAACCTCTACTTGGAGCTCGCCTGTTACCCTTTGATCCCCTTCTGGAGGTTCTTGAGAAACTTCAAGACCAAGTGGAAACCTATCATAACGCTCGTTTGGACCACGATGAACGAACGGTTCAACCGGATTCAGGCAATAAGCAACCTTTGCAAGCATGAGAACGAGGCGCCCGTCTGCTGGATTATGGATGCGTTCTTGCAATCGACGTGCAGCGTCGGAAGCTGCAGCGGTTGTTTGTGCCTTCAAGACCTTCTCAGAGGTTTTTTTCAATACCGAGGACCAACTCATCAACCCTGCGGGCCAATTACCTAGCGTATTGGAACGAGGGAAGTTCCCTCCTTTGAGTATGGTTGGTTTTGTCTCTTCCAATTGTGCAGGAGATGTGGCTGCTGCAACGACTTGATACAACCAACGAAGACGTTCAATCGGTTGTTCAGACATCGGTTTTCTTGCTAGGTGAGCGAGTTGGTTGAAACGTGTTTCTGTTGTTTCGATTTCAGCAGGAGCAACGAATATTGAGTGATATTGCAGGAATACGTCGACCCATTCGTTGAGGATTGCACGGACGTCCACGAAAACAGGATCAATCAATGAGCGACAATCCTCCAAGATCATATCTTCGATAAGACGGTGATCAGGGGCGCTCGTTCCATCCCACGGTGTACCGCATCGGATGGAGCGCGCTCGGAGTCTTCGTCGCGATTCTTCAACAAAAAGCGAGGATTCAAGCAGACCCAAAAGGACTGTCTGCGCACTTGATTGACCTCCTAAACGAATTGCCAACCGGTTTCGAGCCTCGATGAAAGCATCCGATGGTTGGAGCATGCCAGCTTCAATGGCATCGCGCCCATTTCGAATTCGCCATGCAGCATTTAACGCTTGATTCCTCAACAGTGGCGCCTTTTCCTCGGGCAGCTGATCTCGACTCAGGTGTATCGCAACCAAATCGATGTGTGGAGCAAGAATCTCAGACAGAAAAGCGTCAATCGTTGAGATGGGCGAAGACTCAAGCAACGACATCAACATCGATACATCGCCTTGATGGCGAAGCCTTGGATCATGTACGCCCATTCTATCATCATCTTTCACTGGATGTGCCCGAAGCGATTGTATTCGATTTTTGATTCTTGAACGCAATTCTGAAGCGGCTTTACGTGTAAAGGTGATGGCTACAATTTCTTGCGGAAGCAACCCCTTCCATTCCGTCAACGGTGTACGGTCTCTTTTGGCAGCGAGAATGTTGCCGGAACCGTATTGCTCAAATCGAATGGGAGGGGGTAACACATGCGTGGCTCGTTGTTCCGGAGAAAGAAGATGTTGAACGTAACGTTCTGCCATCACGGTTGTTTTCCCAGTGCCAGCACCCGCATCCAGTGCAATATGTTGGTCAAGATTAAGTCCTAATCGTTGACTGCGGTTGAAGGAAATCATTTGATTTCACCTCCGATGGATGCTGACGAGCAGGCATTAACAAGTGGACAATAGGAGCAATGAGTTCCAGGAGTTGGATGATTCCATCCAAGTCTACTGGCGTTTCGTGCTCTGATTGCAGCAGTGATTCGAGAACTCATCCAAGCTCGAAAGCTGTTGCTTTGAGGGCTCTGGTTTTCATTAGGCATTCGGAAATGATTTTCTGAATATGATGTGCGTATTCCAATCAGATGTTCGGGGTCAAGAAAACTGAAACTTGGGTCGAGTTCCACCATGTGATAAGTATCGTCACCAACTTCTGAAATGCCAACACCAATGACTCTGTCACCCGGATGAGCAAGTTCCCACGCCCGGGCATATAGCGCAAGTTGTGTTTCTTTGAAGAGTCCTGATGTATGGCGAATTCCGCGTTCTCCAGGTCTTGGTCCTTCTATGGTTTTGATATCTCGAATAATTATGAAGCGTTTTGCTGCAGGTCCATCACCGTCAAAGTACAGGGGGATTTGTGTTGCATCCTCTTTGTGCAAGCCGCGTTTTTCTAACTGCTCGGTCGCCGTTCCATCCAAAACAAGGCAATCCACTCGGTCGATTCGTCCTCGAAGATTGAGAATAGACGAATTCAATTCATCGTCAAATCCTTCAATTTCAATGTACGATTTACCTTCTTTTTGAAGTGACCATTCACAGGCAATTGGCGCTGCTGATGTAAGACCTAAATCGGCGAGTAGAAGTCGTCCAAGCCTTCCCCCAATGGCTAATTCTCCATCTCCTTCGAGCCAATTGCGCCATTGCTCAGGCGAACACCCAATCAAATCGTTGCATCGGTGCACAGACACTGCATTTGTTCGAACAAGCCAAGGCGCAAGTTCGGCCAACTGTCTCAACAACCCCTCCCAGATCTCTTGGTTGGAAAGTGAAACACTACGATGCATCGGCAATTCATTCTCCAATGGGGGCCCTCCAATCTCAATGCCAATTAAGGTCATGAGGTACTCCTCGATTGAATGCACGAGAGTCCCCTTCATCAGAGGCGCAATATCTTCCGATGGCTCAGGAGCATGCTCTGTGGCTCCGAGTACTTGTTCTGTCCATGCTTGGCGTGGACAAACAAACCATGGATTCAAACGACTCGTCGACCATACTTTCGCTTCATCCTCATCTGTAGGGCTTGAGAGGATTTGATTCAAGCTTTTGGAAGTAAAATCTGGAGGAGGTAGTGGCCTCGGATCCAGAGATGGTCCTCTCGAAATACCGTTCTTCTTGAAACCAAGATGGGGGTAGAATGTTGCAGTACGACCGCCTTTCACGTTCGCTTGGGAAACCGTTGGCTGGATAATGAGATTTGTTGTTGTCAACAAGTTGTCTCTAATTTCCCAACCCATCGTCGCACCGTTTTCCAATGGCTTGAACTTCGGCTGTCGTCGAAAACGATCGACATGAATGTCTCGTTCAAATCGATTTGCGATTGAAATCAGAGATTGAACCTCAACCGTAGGTGGTCGAAACGCTCGGAGTTCAAGACCAGCTTGTTGTTGTCTGTCTCGTTGTCTATGTTTTACTCTGTCAAGTTTAACCTCTCCATTGCTAATGGACAGCGATGAGGTTCGATAGGTCAACCAATTGCCATTTTCTCTGGTTACGATTGACCAACCGGAGCCATCGGACACATTCTTTTCAATGAATTCGGGTATGTTTGATAATTTCCCTAAATCACCGTCAAGTTCTACCATGGATAAGTATTCAACAAGGGGGGTTGAATTGCCAACTGATTCGTCATGTTCCGTGTCAAAGAGAATCGACTGCTGGCTTGAGTTTAACAGCGATCTGAAGAGATGGCGCGCTTTACGAATGGGCAAATCTCCGTCAACCAAGCCCAACTGCATTCGAACGGAGTCGTCAACCCATGGTACACGTTCGGGCTTCATCGACCATGATTCCGCATCCACTCCAGCAAACAGGGTGAGGTCCGATGAGATGCCGTAGGCACTGTTTGGTGTGCAAACATGAACATCAGAGTGATTGATTCTACGCATTGGAAGCTTGGTTTGCTGTGAAGCGAGTCGGCAGAGCTCCACGAATTCGACATTGGGAGCATGCCGAAGTAAAGCGTCTACAGCCTGAACCCATGCTTGAAGAGCCCCAACAGAAGCATCGTAGTTTTGAATACGTTCAAACATCTTCTCCCAATTGCAAGCGAGTAACAGTTTTGTCAGCACGTCCCTGGGGGATTTGCTTGGTTCGGGCAACGGGAGTGGAGCCTGCGATGAGATTCCAATAAAATCGCCGAGCAGGAGGTTTTGCTCACTCTTATCCAACAATGCAGACCACGTTGTAGCAAGGCATTGCAACCACCAATGGGTCTCTTCAATGGCACGTTCCTGTTCTCTTCTCCGGAACACTTCTGTTGCATAGGGTTGTGCAACGGATAATGAGCCAAGCCAGCGCTGCAATGCCCCCTTGCCTCCGAGCACATGGAAACTGCGCCCAATGTTCTCAATCACATCCAGATGTGGTCTCGGTCGCCATTCTTCGTGAACAGGATGCTTGAGATCTGAAAAGAGATTTTCGTTGATTGGAAAGGCCTGGGCTTGAGCAACATCAAACAATTTAGCTGCTGACCATGCATCTTGACCGTATGAAATGCTCAAAAAGCGAAGGATTGCTTGCACGGCGGATGTGCTACCAACTGCGTTTGCTTGAACATCACAGCTAATACCGATTTGTTGGAGGCGCCTCGCCCATTCAGTATGCCGATGTTCATCGGCGTCAATAAGAAGCACTGTTCCATTGGAATGCTTCTTGAAAAGTTCAATTGCTGATATTGCAGCATCAAAAATTTGAGATGCTCGATCGAAACTGAACAAGTGTATCCCCTCAGTCGTGTAATTGTCCTCGTTGTGCAGCGCAGACCAAACGACGTGACTTGGAACCCATTCAGGAAGTTGGGTCTCGTCTTGTATGTGTACGATTTCATCGTCGATGTATGCGCCATGGAAACCGAGACGGAATGATCCTGTGGAACATAGATGATGAATTGGACGTCGAAGTGCTATTGCTTCCAGCAGACACTTCTCGCTCTCCGTGAAATCTGGGGGGTGATTCAAGAGAATTATGCCGTTAATTGTTCCCATTGTGTAGGGAATTGACCGCTCTTGGTCACTCAAAGCATCGCAAAGATAAGCAATCACTTTGTGCTCGTGGAGCAAGCCGTTCGTCTCAAATGTTGATACAATTCTTTCGGCTTCAAGCGCACCAGGGTCGTCCTTCCATTTTGAGAGAATTCGATTTTTTGTAACATAAGCATGGAGTCGGAGTAAGCGCTCGGATTTTGAAAGTGTCCAAGGACGGGCAACATCGGGATGAAGGCGTGGAAAACGGTGGTTTCTTGCAGCATCTGCAAATTTATCATGCACCTGAATCAGCCCCATTGCAGTTGTTGGAATGATGACTGGAAGACGCAAATCGATCGACAAGGCTTTCACAAGTCTCTGAAGCGTCGTATGCCGACTGGAATCAACATACCCTGACTTTCTCAAAATGGACTGAATCGATGATAATCGTGTCGCTTCGTTGGGGTAAACAACAAGCAAATCATCACGACCGTCTGCAATACTGTCGATTATCCAGGGAGGTACGATAGTATCCGATGGACATGACTCAACTGTAATGTTCTTCATCAAATCCTCCCCACCCGTCATCATGATACACGACGGTATAAAAGAGAACGCTCGCGATGTGTGTTATTTTTTCGATTTTTGAACTCGTTTGATTCCGTATTACGTATTGTCGTATAATCGAATACCGAAACATGAATAGTTCTTGTTTTGTTAAAAATTAAACATGAATCGTTAGGTTTAAGAACTTCGCCACCTATGTAGTATACCTGGCGTGACGGTTCGGAGCCACCAACTTACTCTGCGGAATCAAATCGAACCCAATCATGTTAGATAGAAAACAAACAAGGAGGACGAAAAATGTATCGAATGTGTGAAGAATGTGGAAGTAAAGACCTGAAAGTGGACAACAGACGAGGTGAAGTTGTCTGCAATGATTGCGGCTTGGTCGTCGAAGATAAAGCCTCGGCTGGGCAAAGCGATAATGCAGGAAGTATGTGGGGCGAAGGCGCCTCCAATACACCAACGAAGGATGAATCGAAAATCAAAACCGGTTCGAAAGGAAATGCTCTTGGGTCGTACATCGGCAAACCAGGTGAAGCCAAAGGAAAATGGAAATTGCTTAGCCAGATGCACGCCCAAGACGCAAAAGATTTCCACCCGATGGCCCAAGCAACCATGGATGCTGCAAAGACACTCGCAGGCAAAGACAATGCTATGAAAGCGAAGAAGGTCATCACTCTGTCAACGGTTCCTCTCGAAGGAAACGAAAAGGCGGCCCTCGAGAAGGTTGCTGGCGATACGGAGATCAAACTCCCTAAAAACTCAATCTGCAGGAAAAAAACTCGAGGCGGTAGCACTTCAAACAACGAGAGATTGCTTGCTCTTGGTTGTTTGAGAGCGCTGCAAGATTGGACCGGTCGTGTTAACATCGATTGGCAGCAAATGCTCAAAGGCACCAATCTCACGATGACTCAGGTCGTTGCAGCTGCACGTGTCGTTACCAAGTACCTCATTCTCTGCGAGAAAGCTGGCATTATCGAAGGGAAGGTCGATAGAAAGACGGTTCTGGAACGCGTTCGAACCCTCGAAATTGAGAACACAACATTAGCCCTCAAGCAGCTACTTGAAGGTCTTGATGAGGGATTGAAGGTCCGGATAATGGATGACTTCAAACAGCGACTCCTTTTGCTTGGTGAACCCACTGTTGATGGTTCTCCATTCTCTAGTGAAAACATCGAAGCAAAAGTCCTCTGTGCCATTCTATTCCAGATTTCTTGTGAGGCGTTTGATGTTAACCAAGGACGTCTAGAGAAGATTGCAGATGCTGTTGGTCGATGCAGAAACACCATTAAAAACCGATTGAAATCGCTCTTGAAGAAGGTCGCAGAAGGAACAATCGTCGACTATGGTGTGCTCCAGAAGGAATTTTGAAGCGATAAATGCATCAACTCATTAAGGAGAAGTTGATACCTCTGGACATGTCTAAACCAGGAGTTGTTGCTCTCTTGACCGTTCTTCTGATCTCGGCCGCACCTACAACACACGCTGCAGAGATTAAGGAACTTGAAACAGGGATACTCTTCGGTGGACTTCATGGTATGGCAAATGAAACCATAACAGTCAACAGTTCGTTAGAAGATCTTCCGGCCATTGCAGAGGATTACACAGCGACGTGGTGCAATAATTGTGTCAAAGTTGGTGACGCTCTCGAAACTGTTGCAGAAAACATCAGCATGGAAATCTACGCTGTTCACAGGAACATCTACGAGACTCAAGACCCGTTGGGCAACGAAAATGTCGATGCACGCTTTAGAGACAGATACGACATCTATGCGCCTGAATTCAAGCCACCAGTTGCAGGCATTAACGGCAAATATGCTCTACGTGGAAGCAATCCATCAGGTGATTCCTTAGAGTCTGACTTTGCTGAGTTGGCATCGAAACCAATGAACCTTGGCGAAGGATTTGTTTCAATGGTTTGGACGCCCAACGGGGTGAATTCTGGAAGCGTCGTTTGGAGCGTTGATCAGTCAACCGATGCAATTTACAACGTCACGGTTTGGATGGTCGAAAAAGTTGCATACTTCCCAGATGGTACAAACAACGAAGTGTACTACCATCACATCGTTCGAGAAATCATAGATGTAGGGACTGTCACAACTTCTGGGTTGAGTTCAGGAACCGAGCAAATCACCTATGCTGATGCTTTTGACGATGATGATTTGGAAGTCCACATCATGTTTCATGAATACATTGAGCGAGTTAACGATGTAGAGGATGAAACGCCTGAACCAACAGCAGAGGACACTCCATTCCTCTCTATGCCACTTACAATACTTGCATTGCTCGTCGTTGCCCTACGACGTCAACATCAGTAATAGTCCACCATGTTTGCATGAAGACGTGCATCAACCTCTGGCATTCGATCGGGAGGGCGCCCCACCTCAATAAAGCGTAGAACGTAATCGTCAATGTTTGCAAAACCAAACTCTTCTGTCATGGGCTCCATCAACTCTCGAAGTGCTTGTCTTGGGTCTGCAATAGGGAAATCTCTACGAACATACACATGGTTCAACTGACGGTAATGAGCCCTTCTGTAACCCAGAATCTCAAGAATCCGATGCAATGCATCCTCTTCTTGGGCTGAGCGAATTGTTAACCGCAATCTACATCCTTGCATTCGAAACATGCCGCGCACACCACCCATTTCGACCTGATGACCAATGGGTTGCAGTGACAAAGCTTCCCATGCAAGTGGCATAGTTCGATACCAACGATAGAATTGATCGTCATGATGGCGGTCCCTCTGTTCATCTTCCTCTTGCTGGAAAGGAGGATTACGAATGGCAACAATGTTCTCTCGCATGTTTTCAAATTGATGGAAGACCTGTTGATTGTATCGAAGTCGATCGAATTCCCTAACCTGGATCTGATCATCATTTACCTCCCAATCCCATTCGGGATTCAAATGACCTGGCGGATCGAATTGTCCATTCCCCGTTGGTCGCAATTTCCAATGCTCAACAATCGCCTCATCGGACATAAATTCTAACGAGTCTAAATCGGATGGAGTTTCATCTTGGCCCTCAAAGAGCAGAAGTTGATTGAAGGGAAATCGATACGATTTCTCACGAGTTTTGTAAAATGTACTGGGGGTTATGCCTGTTTCTTTCTGCGGGAGACCTATGGGGGGTTGAGTCAACAGGTGCATCTGTAAACTGTTCATACGCTTTGATGTAGTCACATCCGAAAGAAGCGACAGCACAACAATAGCAATCGTATCACCTATCGGGATGTCTCTGTGATGTTTTCCTGTGTGAATGCAGATCGAATGGCGGTGCGTGGTTGTCTTCCCAACAGCATGGATTTTGAATGGAGCGTTGTGTGCACCGCGTCGAATGCGTATCTCGTAAAAATGACCGAGCATCCCACGAACAAGCAGGCGGTCCTGATGAATCCAAGTGTCGTTAGGGAATTGTTGAAGCACACCGCGCAGGAACTGCATTGAGCGTCGAAACGGAAGGTTTGCGGTGTCCGCATGTTCATAGGGAGCAGTCCAATTCATCTGTGCAGCAATGAGCCACCCCCCTTCCTTTGAGGCGTGAGGAGACGAACCCCATGAAATCAACCCGGCCAACAGCCCTGGAAGAAAGGGTATGGATGTTCGTCGAACGTTGCCGTTTTTTGTAAGCGTTCGAAAACTCAGAACGCCTTTTGTGTTTATCATAAAAGGAAAGCTGACATTGGCATGAGCAACCAATTCAGTCAGATGCTTCCAGCGTTGAACCCATGGCAATTTTGAGTTTGGAAGCGCTGTGTTCTCACCATCTCGTACAAAACGGCGGGCGAATTTTATGCGTTGACGTGGACGTCTTCTGGACAGGCGACCCATCAAATCCAGCGACCAGTTTATCGAATCTGGAAATGAAGGACTTTTCTTGCGCCGTTCGCTCTTTTCAATAAGAAAGGAGGTCTGAGCGAAGATGTCGAAGGGCGTGGGACGTTCGCGATGCAAAAGTCCAAACAATCGACGAAAACGATGTGCATACTGTTGAGGTCGCTGGTTAATGTCAATGATTTGATACAAACCACTCAATGCCAAAAACAACTTCACCAAATCCCAGCCTTTACGTTCAATTGGATTCATGAGTAGGAGGAGATACTGTTCGGTAGGAATCCTCGCTTCATGGACACGCCCGTCAATCGACATTCGCCCATCGATAAAGGAAAGAAGGGTCCCATCCCACATGATGAAACCTTCCTCAAGTCGTTCTTTTTCGTAACCAGAATATCCACTACGATTCTCTAGTTTTTCAACAAAAATACGCCCCTCCTCTTCTGGAAATGGAGAAATGCGGACAGGATCCTGTTCGGTATCTTCCAAACGAGCCCAATCCACATCAGGTGTATGATTCATAAAACGTTCAAGATTTTCCCAGCGTTTACGTAACGAACGTGCTGGCCCGCCAAGTACATCCGCCATTCTTTGATGAACTTCCAAAGGAAGTGATGGCGCCCATTTGTTTTCCTCAGTTATTTCAATACAACGTGCGCAAATTGGGCAGGTTGCGTCATCGTTTTCGGTTTGGCAGATGCCACAGGCTTCTCCAATCATACAAGAGTTTGACTTCGAGGTGTTAAAAAGTTTCAACCGAGTGATGCAAGTGCTTCAATGACTCCTTGAACGTCTTCATCGGTAATGTGAAGGTGCGTTACAATGCGACAGTGTGTTGGAGAAATGTCGAACATATCGATTCCTGCCTTTGCCATTTTTTGTGACACCTCGCTGGCAGTATAATCGTTGGCAGAGAAATATACCATGTTGGTCTGAACAGCATCAACATCGACAGAAACGTGATCCATTTCATCAATAGCCCTCGCAATGGTTTTTGCTCGAGAGTGATCTTTTTCCATTCGCTCGATGTTGTTTTCAATCGCGTAGATTCCTGCAGCGGCCAAGATTCCTGATTGACGCATTCCTCCGCCAAACATCTTTCGCCAACGATGAGCTTGTTCGATGAATTCATTCGACCCAACAAGAACCGACCCGACTGGCGCCCCCAATCCTTTGGATAGACAAATGGATACAGAATCGTAATCGCGAGTCATGCGGGAAAGAGGAGTCTTGGTGGCAACCGTTGCGTTGAAGATACGAGCACCATCGATGTGGGTCGAACAATTCTTACTTTTGGAAACCTCAGCAATCGCATCGAGTGCATCTTGTTGATAGCACGTACCGCCGCCCCGATTTGCCGTATTTTCTACGCAAACAAGGCTTCCATCAGGGTAATGTGATTGTGAACCCTTCTGTTTCCGAATAGACTTCTCGACAAGCTCAGGGGAAAGAAGTCCGTTCTGACCCTCTGGAAGGGCGATACTTGAGCCGCATAGGGCGGCATAACCTCCTCCTTCGTAGAGGTAAATGTGACTGTAACGCTCCGTAATAATCTCATCTCCTGGCGTCGTATGTGTCTTCAGCGCAACCGCATTTGACATGGTTCCTGAAGGGACAAATAATCCAGCATCCTTACCACATAATTCGGAAATCATGGATTCCAAGCGCTGGACAGTTGGGTCATCACCAAGAACATCATCTCCTACCACGGCCTTGGACATAGCCTGCCTCATCTCCATCGTTGGTTGGGTGACAGTATCCGATCTCAGGTCGATTCGTTTCGAGTCGATGTCTCGCATGTACAGACCAAACCGTTGCCCATGTTCAATGAATCGATTTACAGTAATTTCAATTGCCCTGTGATGGTATCGAGTTTGCTCTCCTCATCTGGTCCCAGAACAAGAACCGTTAGCGAACCTGCCGGTATTTGAGTGTGGCCAGCATCATGGATTGTTGTGGTCAGGACGCCGTCTTTTTCTGCCTGTTGTTCTATGCGTTTCAGGACGTTTGCGTCATCAGCCTTGACGCAGATTTTTTTCTGTCCAGTCGAGAGCCATGCATCAAGGAGTTCTGGGCGAACTTCTCCTGATTTGAGCGTCGCTTTTACGGCGCCATGACCAACCTGAGCTGCTATCTTTCCTTTGCCCATCTTCAATTCTTGATTGATAACAAAGACCATTTTAACGGATTGATCTCTATGGATAAAACGTTCAAACTTTGGGGCTGTAATTCGATGCAAGAAACTCTTGATCCCCATCTAATCGCCTCATTCATACGTCCTCAGATCCTTGAACAATGCATCCATTGTATGACGAGGCCCTGGGCCAACACCGAGTACCGTCACCGTCCCAGGAGGTATTTCTGTTAATCCAGCATCTCTGATGACCGCGAATGGTAATGACGCATCTTCGACCAATCCGGCAAAATGTGAAAGTTCATCCTCATTCTCAACCGCAAGACAGACCTTGCGTGATGCCGATTCCCGCCAACGCTGAACCATGCGTGAGTGCGTCTGCTTGGCTTTTCTCAACGATTCTACTGCAGCATGAGCGCACTGAACGGCTAATTTACCTGGCGAAAGGTCAAGGTCGGTTCGACAAAGAAATGCCATCGTGGGAGGTTCAGAGAGTACTGACATGCTCACTCTCCTGTTGGACGAGCCGGTGATGAGGTCCGTTCATCAGCAAAAGGCGTTCAAAAGAGTGTCCAAACCACATAGCGAAAAATAGGTTCCCTAAGAAATGAAGGACATCAAACAACAATCCATTCACGAGGTAAAGAGCAAATTCGATCGCAGACATTCCCGAATCGATTATTGAAAGTGACACAACAATGCTGAAAACCGGAACGCTCCACAAAGAGGCGAACGCTAAATTGGTCATCATGAGACGTCCCTTTTCATCGTGGACCTTGACAACAGATGCCAATGCTGCAACCGAGCCCCAACCAAGGATTTGGAATACGCTCCACCAACCATGTCCGAGTACCGAATTGCTCGCAAGAGTGACAAGAATTGCGAACGCGAAGCCTCGTTGAATACCGAATTTCGATCCAACCATTACAGCAAGAATTGTCACAGGCATCACGTTTGGAATGAAACCCATTGCGATACGTGATACCGCAGCAATTGCAACCAAGAGGGTTAACGGCCATAGCCACTTCTCTTCAGTGCGATGAGGTTTTACCAGCAACCATATTGCAAAACAGAGGAAAGAAGCATTGAGAACAAGCATCACAGCTGGCGAAACAGTAGGGCCGTGGGTACCTAATGCGCCAAGCATGCTCAGCCGAGCGACTGGGCAGCCTTGAGTGTTACCGCTCAAGCAGGTCGCCATTCGACAATTGATGCATCATCGAGTTTGGCATCAGCCATACCAACCGGGCTGCGTTGTCCATCCAGCATGAATTCCCAACCATCGCCTGCAAAACCATTGAATGAAACCAAATATGGACCAAGGTATTGTTGTTCAATTTGAGGCTCTATATCCAACTCTTGGCATGCAATAACGGTTAGATCGTAGACGTTTTTCTGAGGTTCTAGCCCTCCAATTGCATAGGTTATGCCATCGATTTCAAACACCACTACCTGTGTTTCTTGCCACTCGTCAGGCCAAGATTCATCCCATTCTACATCATGACGTGGACTTGTTTGTTCTGCGACTTTGACCGACAAATCCGGAACAACAACGATAGCCACAACAAGAAGGAAAGCCGAGCCGAATTTGCTCGCCGTTGACCAATCTTCGCGAGCTAGAAATACGATTGTGAGCACGAACATCAACAGAATCATGGCCCTTAGAAGTACCTCGAATGCATCGCTCTCAGACTGCGTTGTGTTCTCGGAAACAAATCCTAGGTTGGTAACTTGAAGCGTTCCTGCGTCGTTGCCGATGGCGACAATACCTGATGAGAAACCGGGAGCAGCAGTACCATACGTATCGAAAGTCGTGTGCTCCATACGCAACAGGACAGTTTGGTTGAACACCCCCCATCCTCCTTCAGGGGTGTTTGATGGAGCCCAAACCTCCACACCGGATTCGACAACTCGCAAAGCCAATTCACCGTTTGAATGGAAGGGTTCTGTGGATTCAATTGCACAGGTCTCCTCGCCACACAAAATCGAAATCCACTCATCGCTCGTAGCTGCATAAATTCGGTTCTCATGCATCAAAGGCATGGCTGGAGAGTGGCCCATCTTTCCAAGGATCGATCCGTTGAGGTACATGCTGGAGCCCTCATCTGTTTGCAAATGTACGAACAAACCATGGCGCGTCTCAAGGGGTGCATGCCTTATTTTCCCCTCGCCAAGCATTGTAGAAGATAAGTTTCCATTTCGGGCAACTGTGTGAAGATTTCCTGCTTCATCACCAAAGACGTACCCCTCTTCTGTAACGGTGACACCGTTTCGCCAACCAATGCTTTCCGTTTCGACCCGAAGGAGTTCGATTCCGTTAGCGAGACAGAAAGTTGAGAGCCCTGTGCGAGTTGGCACAACAACTCGATCGGTTTCGAGAGCCATTTGACCTGTGATCCCTCGGAAATTATCCTCGGTTTGATTCTCCCAAACGATCGACCCGTTTTTTGGTGAGTGCGCAGTAATTTTACCATCGACCCACCCGACGATTAGAAGGTCTTCCCAACCCCCGCACGAACCTTGCCCTGAATCGACGTAAAGTAGAGGAGTCATGTCGTTTTGTTGCGCCGTTTGTGAGGCAAAACTCCACACCTTTTCGCCAGTAAACACATCAAAGGCAGCGACAACGGGTTGCTCGTTCCCAGTCCATAGCCCAGATGTTCGAGCATAAACCATGTCATCAACAATGAGTGGTTTTGTTGTAATGTAACCGGCTTCAAATTCATGCGTCCATGATGTTTCCGTTGAAGCTTCAACAATCGGTAAAATCAACAAAAGCAGAAGAAGAATTCCAATAATTCTCATCACGAATGCCTCTGAATCATCGCTCTGAGAACCGTACTAACTTCCTTCCCATCAACTCCAGGACAAGCGCCCATGACAACTCCCATCAAAGGACCCATCGCTCCCATGCCTCGCTCCTTAACAAAATCAATTCGCTCGAGAACGATGTTTTCAACGATGGATTCTAGATCGGCAACATCAGCTGGCACGAGATCATGCTCCTCTGCATAGCGTTCTACTTCCTGTGTTGTAATCTGATTCTGTTCACCAAAATGTTCCGCAGCTTGTTCAATACCCTCACGGGTAATGGCACCTTGTTCACGAACAGAGAGAATGCAAGACAGTACCTCTGGGTGAACGCCCTCATGTTCGAGGATTAGTGTTGCCCAAGCCTTGCTTTTCGTCACATGGTAGTCGAAGAATACATCATCCAATTCACGAGAAAGAAGTTGTTTGCACTGATCTTCCGAAAGTTCGGTTTTACTGAGTCGATTCATACGCTCATCATGCCGCATTGGGAGATTTTCTCGAATCTGTTGCCAGTGTTCTTTTTGAATTCGAATCGTAGGAACGTCTGTTTCAGGATACATTCGAGCACCTCCCGGTAACGGTCGCATCGGTGTCGTTGTTCCATCTTCAGGTGCGCCCTTTTTGACCACGACGTTGCGCACTTCTTGGGGAAGGCGATGAAATGCCCTACGAGCGCGAAGCCCAACAGATTCCAATGCTAATCGTGCTTGCCAATCGGGAGCCAAGCATAGTACGAATGCATCCGAAGAAGTAAGATTAAGTTCTTCGCGCACCGATTGTACGTGCTCTTTTTCGATCCCATAGGCAGGGAGTTCATCGGAATGGAAAACTCCCCGGACACCGGCAAGCTTTGCTGCACCAGCCAGTTCGCGTCCAAGTCGAGGCAACTGAGCATTTTCTATGTCGAACGTCTTCGAGCCAATCTTGTTTGCAAAACCAGGAAGGGCAATTGCAAGCATTGTAAATCCCTTGTCGAGGCCCTGCTTGATCATCTTGCTGTTGCATGATACAAATGCAGGGCTGACATCGGTGAACTGTATTGGAATGTGATCGGCGACAAGGGCCGCAACTTCAGCCTCAAACGCCAAATCATCCATGTCGCGGTTCGGAGGAAGGGGAGTGAGCCTCAACTCTGAGCGCAATTCATTTGCAAGCCTATACATGTGAACCTGACGAACCATCTCCAACTGTACGATACGCGGGATCCAACCAAGATCCTGACAACCCTTGATTTCGACACGATCTCCGCATGCAACACTTACATTCAAATCCTGACGGATTGAACCCAAACCTCTTCGAACTTGACGAGTCTCTCGCAAGACGTGACCCAGTGCCATTGCTGTTTCTTTTGCATGTTCCGGCGACTGTACGTCCGGGGAGGTTGCTATCTCAATCAAAGGTACTCCGAGTCGGTCAAGATTGTAAATCACCTGTTCGCCATGCTCTGTTGAGATACTGTCAAGTTTTCGTGCGCTGTCCTCTTCCAAACATAAGACATCGATTCCAACATCGCCAGTTTTCGTCTTCAGAACTCCATCAGTGGAAATCAATGAGGTGCGCTGAAAACCACTCGTATTGGAACCGTCAACAACGGTTTTTCGCATGGTTTGAACCGCTCCAACGGGTTTTGCTTCAAGCATTGCCGATACCGTCAAGGCAACATTTAACGCCTTCATATCATGCAATAACGGAGGACTTTCATCCAATTCTACTAGACCAGAATTCGGAGATTGGATGTAGACAAAAGAACGATTTCTTCGTTTTTCAAAACGTGCTGCGACATCGATCTTCCCCCCTTCGCCACTCGCCAATCGGAGCTTGCGTGCATAGCGAGGCCAGGTTGCTGGAACGGTTTCAATCGTAACATCATAAAGAGCAGAGGGTTGACGTGAGTGTAGTTTTCCCGTTGCAAGTTGCTGATGTACTTCAATGCCACACATGAAACCTAATTGATGTGTATCGAAGGTGGATGCATCTGTTACATCACCTTCCGGTTCCTGACCAACAACATCTGCCATACCACTGCCAAGCATCTCCACTTCATGAGGTGATTGCTTCACATCTATACGATTTGCAATGTATCATAGCCTGTTGGCCGCATAAGGCGTCCGTTTTGATTGAGTTTTTCGATGACTTCTTCTGCCTTTTCACGCGAAATATCGAGACGTTCAGCTTCATTGAGAACATCAACCAACTGGGCTACGCCGTCACCGTTTGCACTCAGACGGCCAACAATGTCGAGAATGGAGCGTTCAGCGTGCCGGGACTTTCCTTTCTGATTTGCGGCGATTGCAGTCTCATCAAAATTCTCACCCATGAGATCGTATCGCCATGTTTTGGTAAGACGTATCGCTCTGTTTGCATCTTCAACGGTCGCCTCTTCAGATAAGCGAATACGCGCACTGGCTTCTGCCAACCGAGCAAGCGCCTCCAAAGAACGTGCAGTGATCGCTACCGAATCCTGAAATTCCCCGGACTGTTTTCTTGTCGTAACGTAATAATCGATGATAAGTTTTCTCGCTGCTTCATCCAGATTCGGATGAACAGTACGCTTGGCGTATGCAACATACTTGCGAATGAAGTCCCTGTGAAGAAGACCATTGGTTTGAATGGATTTTGTTGATACTGAACTTATTTTACGGGGATCCGGCCGAGAACCTTCGTTGACCAGAAGTTCACTCGTTCCAGACAATCGGTTGTCGACAATGTGCCCTGCAATCTTAGCATCCTTATCCTCCGATGGTTCATCCGTAAGCAACCAAATAACGTCAAAACGAGAAATGAGCGGTGGGTCAAGGTTGATTTGGCCCGTGAATGGAACCTCTGAGACGGGTTGAAATCGCCCCGCCTTTGGATTTGCAGCGGCCAGTACAGCACACCGTGTTCGAAGGCTTGCATTGATGCCCGCTTTTGAAATCGATATCGTCTGCTGTTCCATCGCTTCGTGCATGCTCGAACGATCGCCTTGATTCATTTTATCGAATTCGTCAATTGCAGCGAGACCCTGATCAGCAAGCACAAGCGCACCTGCTTCCAATGTCCATCGCCCATCGGCGCTCGCATCTTGAACTGCAGCAGCGGTCAATCCTGCTGCAGATGCTGACATACCGGAGGTGAACCTTCCCCGAGGTGAAATGTTTCCCATGTAAGCAAGAAGTTGGGATTTTGCAACACCCGGATCCCCCATCAGAAGTATGTGTATATCTCCTCGATTTCTTGTTCCATCAGGATTGAGTCGGGCTACACCTCCAAAAAGTTGGAGCATAAGCGTTTCCTTGATTTTATCCATACCAAAAATGGATGGAGCAATCGATTCTGAGATGTGTTTGTAAACGTCTTCAGATTTTGCGTAACTTTTGATTGCTGTTTCTTCTTCGTCGGTAACAACGATTTCTTCTAAAGCAAGATTTTGTCGTTCCAAAGACTGCACCCTCATGAAAATATCAAACACGGGCGTATCTTTTCCAAATTTACGTTGGGAGCGGATAAACAGAACACCGTTGGCTTTAACCCGATCACCTGGATTGACTTTTCCTGTCAAATCATGTTCCGCTATACACGATATTCGTTCTGGTTGAACTCCGCCGCGAACCTGTTCTGGCAACTCTTGAAGTTCAACGAATTGGGTGTTGGTCAAGATTGAACGCTCCTGAATGAGGTGGAATCGTGTCTGACGGTTGGTCAGACCACACCCCCCATCGATTTGTGAACATTCCATGGGATTGATCAATTCCTGTTCATTAGGTTGCTGGATGGTGGTCAAATGTTCGCAGGCAGTACACTTGAACACCGCTGTGTACATTCGGGGACGCACCCCCGAAATTTTCGTAACCACAGCATCGATCGCAATCATTAGTCCGATATCGTCCGAACGAAGTTGAGAAACCGTACGGACCTGATCGCTAGGTAGATGTATGATTCTTACATATGGATTGATTGTTCCGTATCCTACGTCAGCAAGCAACTCGCGCAGAGCACGATTTGATGCTTCGTCATGTAAATCGGGCTGTTTGAGGATGCTTTGAGAAAAAGTCGGATCAAATCCTTCAACCGTTCGGTAAGAAACCTCAAGGCTTTGAACATCCGGCCACAATTGAGCAATGTTGTGCACATCTTCGGTAAAATGTGCATGGAGAAGTGTCGACCATCGCGCGGTTAAATCAAAATCTTGAATCATACGTGCACCACACCAAGGAGTACGATATGGATGGCCACCGTTCTTAATGGTTCCATTGCAAACTCTGCTCCCCCTCATTTCCACTGGAAAATAGAGCGTATTCATGCATTCGTTTGTATCGCCCTTCACTGAAAGTGGAAAAATGCCAGCCTCAATAAGTTCATATCGGGCTGTTGCGAGGATTTGCCATGCTTATCTTTGCACATGGTATGGAAGGCAGCCCGAATGGAAGCAAGATTCGTTCTTTGCGCGAGGCAGGATTTGAGGTTCTTGCACCAGATTTTCAAGGAATGACTCTCGAAGAACGCGTTGATCTATTGCAGCGCGTCTGTGAAGAACATCGCACTGCATCTGCAGTGCTCGCAGGATCAAGTTACGGGGGCCTGGCTGCATCAATTGTTGCCATGCGGATGCCTGGTGCGTTTCGTGGGCTTCTTTTGTGCGCTCCTGCACTTCACCTTGATGAGCCTCCAATCGACGCCCAAACGGTTCTTATCGCTCCGAAGGGAGTGAAAACTGCAATCATTCACGGTATTGGTGATGACATCGTTCCTATCTCTTGCAGCATCGAATATGCTGAGCGTTCAGGAGAAGACATCGTAGCGTTTCATCAGGTGGATGATGGACATCGTCTAGCTGAGTCTCACAAGGAGATTATTCGTGCTGCTCGATTGTTGACTGGCGAGACGATTGATTCATGAATGGTCTTGCCTTGGAAAATACATGAGCGACCCCATGGATTACGCCTCAAGCGGCGTTGACATCGATCTAGAAGGCGCTGCCGTCGCTTCACTCATCGGTTCTCTTCAGCGGTCAACGCGCAAGAAAGGGGCCCCCGGTGCCCCAGTGGACTTACCCGGCGGCTTTGGTGGATTGATTGAATTCGGAGATCACCTTCTCGCCCTAGCAACCGATGGAGTAGGGAGCAAACTCCAGATTGCAACGGCTGTCAAAAATTGGAGCAGTGTTGGAATCGATTGCATGGCAATGAACGTAAACGATTTGCTGTGTGTGGGCGCAGAACCAATCGCATTCGTGGATTACATTGCTGTTCCCAAGCCAGATCCTGAGGTCCATGCAGCCGTTGGTGCATCCTTAGCAAAAGCCTGCGAACTCGCTAACGTTACGCTCGCGGGTGGAGAAACTGCTTCTTTACCAGGAATCGTTACGGAACTTGACCTTTCAGGTACTGCCTTGGGCTACCTCACAAAAGGATCTGCAATTACTGGTGAGCGTTTGAAATCGGGAGACGTCTTAATTGGACTCCCATCATCTGGCATACACTCGAACGGTTTCTCATTGGTTCGAAACATCATAAATCGCATTGGAATCTCCTACACCGACCCTTGCCCATTTGATGCGGACTTTACTGGACGTGAATTGCCCAAAGAACCCAAAATTAGCGATGTGTTGCTGATTCCAACCAAAATCTATTGTGAACCCGTTGTCGAGTTACTAAACCATCTCAAAAAGACGCAAAACTCGGTACATGCCGTTCACGGTATTGCTCACATAACTGGAGGGGGCCTCTCAAACCTCTTGCGCTTGCACGACCATCTTGGGTGGCACATCGATGCGCCGATGCCTGTGCCTCCTGAATTTATCTGGTTGCAAAACGCAGGAAATGTTACCGATTTGGAAATGCATCGAACGTTTAACATGGGCTTAGGCATGGTTCTTGCTGTCGAACAAAGCCAAGCGGTTCCGATTCTATCATACATCAAACAATTTGAGCCTGAGGCAACCATCATCGGAACTGTTCATGACAAGGGCCGCAAAGTCACGCACAGCAATCCGGATGTTTTCTACGAACATTATTGAAGCGGTGCGGTCAAGAAGAAGCGGCATCTCGCAAGAGCATGGACGAGGCGTTTACCGGCCAAGAGATTCCAAACAATTGGCCTGGTTCATTGTGGTTGGAAGGGCGCACAATCGTCCATCTCAAAGATGGTCAAGAACGGCCCACACACATGCCAAGAGGGCCTGCAACAAAAACAGGAACAGGTTTCATGAACCCTGCAATGGCTCCAGCAAGAACACGTTCTGTTCTGTTGCTCCAAGATGCTCTCGAACACGGGTGGATCGGTGAAAATCGACCAATACGGGCTTTAGATGCCTTGTGCGCAACAGGAATTCGTGTTCGCAGATGGCGTAATGAAATTAAGCACGAGCTCCAAAATCGATTGTACATCACCGCAAACGATTTGGATGCGAGGGCACTCGATTGGGCGATAGCCTCAACCAATTCGGATAATGATGTTCTAGCAATCGACCCAATCGATGATGAGCAAATCCAACCAAATTTCATTGAACGAAACGGAATCAAGTTCCAAAACAGCGATGCAAGGATGGCCATGGTCCAAGGTTCGTTTCAGTGGATCGATGTTGACCCATTTGGTTCTCCTATTGCATTTCTCGACAATGCGCTACAAGCGCTGGGGAGAGTTGGAGTTCTTGAGGTAACTGCCACCGATACGGCTGCATTAACCGGCTCTGCTGCAACATCGGGGATGCGCCGATACGGTCACAAAGGTATTGTTGATTTGTACGCTCACGACGATGCTGTTCGTGTTTTGCTGGGAACAATTGCGCAACGAGCGGCGCAACTTGATCGGTCCATTGAGCCGATTCTTGCCTTGTTTGACGGCCATCATGTCCGTGTTACTGTCCGTGTATTGAAGAGCAAACAAGGTGCAGATCGTAATCGTGAACAAATAGGTTGGAGGGTTCGTACAGATGGGAAACCGTATACATTCACTCCACATCCCTCGAGTGAGGAAATGCCACATTCAAGCGGACCAATGTGGACCGGTCCACTCTGGAACGAAGAGATTTGTTCCCGTCTCACGGAAGAGAAAGCCGTTGAAACTTGCCTTGCTTCATCCAGCGACGTAGAATACGGTCTTCTGCAAGGTCTTGATTGGAGCGATGCTGATCAACTCTATGCTGAACGAGAGATTCGGAGATCGGTTCGCCACATTGCTCAAGCAGCACCCGTGTTATCTACTGATCATTTGTTGCTTCCATTTGACCTGCTTCCGGGCCTAGCAGGTGTCGGTTCTTTGCCGAAGATTGATCAACTTGTTGATGCGCTTAACGATGCGGGGTACGCATCTGCACGCGTTCCCGACCTGAGGCCGTTTGTAGCGACACATGCGCCTTTTGATACGGTAATTAGAACAATACAAGACCTGGAATCATCCAAATGACGGGTCATTGATAACGTCATCGTCATCATTCGGAGAAGGTAGCAATGGGGTTGCGCTTTCAATAATCTCCTGAACGGATTGTTCAATGCTCCGAGCATTCTCAAGCATTTTGGAGAGTGGAATCTCTTTGCCCGTCATTTCCGTTATTGCCTCGATGGCAACTGCTGCCGCACGCACGTCTGGATACATCGGGCTTGCCTCTGAGAGCAAAGCAGTAACGTCCAGATTGAGACGATCTCCTTCGCTGAGCAGAAATCCAGTGATTCCAGATACGATTCCTCGCTGAATTGTCTGTAGGTTGAGTGAGTTGAGACGATCCCGTGCCGTCGAATTCGCTCCAACGGCGAACAGCCCTTCTCCCTGAATTTGCTTCTCGGGTTTAAGAATGCCATCAATGATGATGAGTTGATCGAAACCACCTGCTCTAAACCATTCCAAAACCGTTGAACCAAAAGCAATATCCTGTTCTTTCTCAAATTGGATCTCAGCTGTAAAGACACCGATTCCGTCCCCTTGGTAAACCCGAACGGGATGGCGAGGAATCTCATTTTGAATCAGCGCAACGGCCGGAAAGTTCTCATCCATGACCGTTCCTAATTGTGTAAGGTTGAGCGATTCGATTATGTGCGATGTTGCGATTACTCCAATCATTCCTGCAGTTGTAAATCCGCAAATTGCAACGCCTCCCGTCGTTGGGTCAACACCCGACCGCAGGACGAGATCGTATGTTCCGAATTGTTGCTTCATGCTCAGGCTCCACTCCACCGGTCAACTCGTCTTTGAAAAATTTCTCGGACCTACTCATTGTATTCAGACCAATCTTCTGCACCTGCTTCTCGATACCACCACGTGCCAAGTTCGTCTTCATACCACTCAGTGCCGTACTCATCGACAGTAATGCCATCGTCTTCTTGTTCCTCTTCGGTTGAATTCTCTTCAGCGTCTGGAACGCTTGTTTCGACAACGTCTCCTTCTGAATCGTCCACCTCAGAAATCAGAGCATCGCCCGGTCGTTCAATGACCTCAGGTTCCTCGGATATTGTCTTGTCTTCAAAGGCGTCCAGGGGCTTCCCCTCTGGCAAGTCAAGGACCTCTTGTTCTACGTTATCAGGTTCTTCATCGTAGAACGCCTCATCTTCGAAAGCTGCTGAAGCCCGACGATTCAAAACGACATATCCAACGATTGCGAGGAGTACAACAACCGCACCAATACCCGTGTACAGAGTTGTGTTCGACGAGCTCTTTTCTTGTGGTTCTGCAACGGGCTCCTCAACGTGGAGCGATGCGGTCCAGGTTATGACCTTGTTATCGGGCACCGGCTCTCCTGCTATGTCATAATCAGGAGAACTTGTGAGGATTTGAATCGCAATTTCTTTTTCAACGTCAACATCCTTTTGTCGGTCCCACAGAGCTTCCTCGTATTTCGGAACAAAAGAGATGGATGATGTTGCGTTTGCCGCAATATCGATCGATCCCGGCGTTTTGAATAATGAAGGTGAAGAAGTAATCGAAATCACAACATTGATCGAGAATGGGTTCGGGTTAGCAACATTGCATTCAATTGGATCATCGACAGTTTGTTTGTTCGTGAGAATCGTCGGGTTTTCACAAACCACCGTGGCGGTTTGTATTGATGTAGGAACCCACTCTTCTTCTACAACATTGGTTTCATTGTCCTGAACCGGGACAACGTATTCGTTCAGGATGAGCGTATATGTCGTGGTACCAAACATCATTCGATTTCCTGGATCGACTGTAAATTCAATTCGAGAGATATCTCCGAACGATGATGCAAGACGAACCTTCCCCTGAGAGAGGGTTTCAGAGCCGTTCATAGCAGCATCTTGAGAACTTTCATTGTACGCTTCCCAGTGGATGGTTGTTCCTTCGAGTGAGTTTTGATGTGCTGGATTGACTGCATCTGATGCAGTTAACGTGACATTGATGTCGATTGCGTCGTTAATATCCATATCGACTGGAGATTCAGGGCCTGCAAGTTCAACCGTAATTGCAGTCCCCATGGATGTGGACGTCGATGCTGCAGAATACGGCTGTGTGCTTGCAATCTCAATTGCAGCCATTGCAACCTCAATGTTGACAACGCCATCCGCAGTGGCTGAAAAATCCAGCAACGACTGAGGGATGGTCGGATCGTGTAGATCCTCGACATCAACAGCAACCCAGTGGCCAGTTGAGTCGCTTTGTCCACTAAGAACAAGAGACTCTGAACCATACGTCAAGGTCATTTCCAATTGCGCGTTTTCAATTGCAACAATTTCTTGGTCATTGTTGATGTAATGCGCATGGACGCTCAACAAGAGCGGGTTGTTTGATTCCAGTACATGTTCTGTTGCTTCATCCGGTCCGGAAGACAACGTCAGTTCCAATTGACTTGAGATGTATGTGTTGTTGAAAGCGGTTGTTGGTCCGGCATGTGGGAGTGGAAGCGTTGCATTTCCATACACATCGATAGCAGCGACTGCAACCCAATACTGTTGCCCATCCTGTATCGATTCCGAAACAAATGTCTGCCCCTGATTGGTGTACGCACTCGTTTGTGAAATTTCAACCTCGGTAACCGATGGTGCTACTGTAGAAACGGGTTCGTAAACGATTCCGTCGAGATTGTAATTCTTGTCAACATTCAAGGTATTGGTTGATTGCGTTCCGTCCAAATCAGTCGTTGCAACATAAATTCTGTACTCTTCAACACCGGCATCTACGCTCGCTTCCCATGTAACTTTCATCGGAGATGGTGCTGTGGCAAGATCAAGATCGAGGATTTGAACGTTTGAAACAGCAGCAGGGGCAGGCGGATTTGGAATGGTTACCACTAAGGGTTGAGAAAAATTGCTTACAACACCAAACGAATGGAGGGAGCGTATCACGTAACCGTAAGTCGAACCAATGGCTACATCGGAATCAGAATATGTGTTCTGACCCACAACAACATCATGCGGAGAGGTGAAATCGTAAGCTGAAGAGATGCTACGGAACACTTGGAATTCTTGAACATCAGAACCGAATTCACTGAGTGCTTGCCATTCAATTGTCACACCGTTCTCCGTGAGCGTCTGAACCGACAAAATGGGCGTTGGAGGTAATGCCAGATTTGGTGCACCAAGTGTGTAATTCATGCTCAGGCTCGTCGCATCAAATTGTCCTTCTTTGGTTGTTTCAACAGGAAGTGTTACCGTAAACACACCGGCCCCTGGCAGCATCTGTTGATTCAGAGAATTGCTCAATGATCCAATGATTCCAGCGCTTGTTTTTACCTGAAACTCGATGTCGTATGCGATGTGCAAATCTGTGAAATTCGCCGTCCCGTTTGAGTTGCTTGAAAGCGACATCATGTTTGTCACCATTTCAATTCCATATCCATCCGAAATGCCTGGATATGCTGGAAGGAAAGGCGAAACCGAATCACGTATCACATCTTCAGAGTCGGTGATGGTCAAAACTCCTATGTGCGACATTGTTGTACTCGAATAGCCGCTTGTCCACAAATCATCGTCGCCATCAACATCTGCATCAAGCGATAGATTGTGCCATCCTCCGATGAACACACCTTGCAGCATTTCTCCAGCAAGTACAAACTGCTCGACTAGACCATCGCCATCAACATCTGAAACCTGAATGTCCCTAGGCACCGAGTAGGGTGTTAGTGGAGAAAGACTGGGTGAACCCAAGCCTGTTGGAGTGATCGATCGGAATCCGATTTCACCTTCTATTGTGGAGGGATTACCATCACCGAATTGCGGATCAGGTACGAGGAGTGACATCGAACCATCGTTGTCATGATCGGCAAAGGTTCCGTTTAATGTTTCAAGCACATCGAACAAAGGTACCTGATTCCATGATGTTCCATTATTCAGTACGATAACGGATTCTGTTTCCTTGGGTGTCAAGAAATCGATGTCTCCATCGTTGTCAAGATCGCCCATAACAGAGTCGAGCGAAAGATTGCGGAACTTCTGAATGTTGGAATTCAACTGACTCGTTTGTGGATCATATGTTATTTCGGTCGCATCGTTCCATGCATCTGAAACAATAATCATGATTTGGTTGCGATTGAAGAAGTCATCTACACGTAGACTGCGTAGTCTTGTTTGACCGTCCCAAAAGTTCCATCGATAAATGTCGATATCGTCGGCCAATCTCGTTGCTCCCGATGACCCGTTGTAGACGTTTAAGGAAACAAAAC